>JAEULC010000382.1 GCA_016792605.1 Rhodospirillales bacterium | reverse complement strand
GAGGGGCCGCCGCCATTGACGAAGACCGTATGGGCCAAGTTCGCGCCGGTGACGCCGCCGCTGTTCTTGAACGTGCCGGTGACGGTGGTCGAGCAGCTCGGCGAGCAAAGGACGCCGGTGAGGCCGGGCAGGTTGTTGTAGGCGATCACCGCATTGCCGCTGCTGGCGGAATAGGACTGGGTCGTGAGGGCGAGCGTGCCGTTGACGTTCAGGCCGTTGATGCTGACCGCCGAGTTGCCGCCGCCCACCGTCTTGTTGCCGGCGTCCAGGTTCAGGGCGAAGTTGTAGCTGCCGCCCCCCGACAGCGGCACGTTGTTCTGGGCGTAGAAGAAGGTGCCCGAGATCGCGCGGAGCTGGTCGAAGGTCGCGGTGCCGTCGGCGATTCCCGTCATCGATGGCGGCGGGTTGAGGTTCGCGCAGGACGACGCGGAGGTCTGCTGGCAGGGCGGCTGCGACCCGTCGGCAATCAGGCGCTGCGACTGGGGGCCAAGCCGCCCGAGCGGTCCACCAGGACCGAAGGCGCCAGGGCCCGGTCCACCGGGCTTCCCGCCCGGCGGCGCTCCCTGCTGGGCGGCCGCGCCCGGGCCCTTGCCGGTGATCGGCGTGTCGATGCGCTGCTGCAGCGCGTTGATCATGTCGGGCGTGTAGCGGACTGGCGTCCCCCAGCTACCTTGGCCGAACTGGCTGCCAAATCCGGGCTGGTTGATGGTGACGCCGGTGCTGCCGGCGCCGCCGGTCAGCACGATCGCGCCGATGCGCGACGAACCCTCGCGGCCGCTGCCGGGGCCGAGCAGCACCACTTCCTGCTTCAGGGGCTGGCCGTTCGTGCTTGGCTCGACCGAACCGACCGCGATGGTGCCGCGGATGCCGATATTGCCGGTCGGCAGGCGGATGGTCATGTCGCTGGGGTTCTGCTGCGCCACCTTGCCGGTGACGAAGCGGAACACGCCCTTGGCGACCGACGCGGCGACCTTGCCGCTGCCCGACGCAGGATCGAACACGAACTGGTCGATGGTGATCTCGCTGTTCGGCCCGATGGTGAAGGTGGTCTGGTCGAGCAGCAGGATCTGCATGCCCGAGTCCGGGCCGCTCTTCACCGCATTGCCGAGATAGATCGCCTCGCCCGACTTCACTTCGCGCCCGACGGCGCCGGCGGTCATCGCCACCTCGACGCGGCCGCGCACCGCGGCGGCGACGCCGGCCTGCTGCTGCTGGGCATCGGCTGCAGTCATGCAGAGCGCGCCCAGAACGAGCGCCAGACCGGCGGAGCGGGCAAACAGACTGGAAAATCCAAGCGGCATCAAGACGGTATCCGTAGGAACCGATTCGTTAAATATGGCAGCAAACCGGCAGGCCAGCAAATCAATGCCCGCCAAAGCGGTAATTTGCCTGCCGAGTGTGGCAAGAAGGCGCGGCGGGTGAGTATATTTACGGATATCAGCCCGGCGGCGGGGCGGAGCCGGACTGGCGCGTCGCCGAGCCCGAGCCGCTGACCGTGCCGGAACCCGTGATCGTGATGCTGTGGTTGGCGGTGGCGCCGATGACCCCGCTGCTGTTCTGCGGCGTGACCGAAACGCTGCTGGAGCAGCTCGGCGAGCACAGCGTGCCGGAGAGGCCTGCGATGCCGCTCTGGGTGAAGGTCGCGGTTCCCGAACCGCTGGCGAAGGACTGGGTCAGGATTGCCAGCGAGCCGCCGACCGAGGTCCCGTTCACGTCGACGCGCGAGTTGCCGCCGCCGATCGTGCGGTTGCCGAAGTTGATGTTGACGAGGATGTCGTAGCTGCCCTCGTCGGTGAGCGGCACGTTCGAGCCGGCGTAGAAGAACGTCCCGGAGGCCACGCTGCGCAGCTGCTCGAAGGTCGAGTTGCCGTTGGCCACCGCGCCGATCGTCATGCCGGGCGGCGGGTTCAGGTTGGTGCAGCTCGAGACGCTGGACTGCTGGCAGGTCTGCTGGTCCTGGGCGCCCAGGAAGGCGATCGAGTTGAGCTGGTCCAATTGCGCCAGGCCCGCAGGACCGGGCGGTCCCTGGTGGCCCAGGACGAGCGGCGACGCGCCTTGCTGGCCGGCCTGCTGCCCCGCCTGGCCGTCCTGGGCCGCCGCTCCAGGCCCCTTGCCGCTGATCGGCGTGTCGAGCTTGGACTGGAGCGCGTTGATCATCTCGGGCGTATAGCGGATCGGCGTTCCCCAGCCGCTTGCCGAGCCGCTTCCCGGGCCGAACTGGCTGCCGAAGCCCGGCTGGTTGAGGGTGACGGGCGAGCCGCCGCCGGTCAGCACGATCGATCCCACGCGGGCCGCGCTCTCGCGGCCGCTGCCGGGGCCGAGCAGCACCACTTCCTGCTTCAAGGGCTGGCCGTCGGCGCCGGGCTCGACCGAGCCGACCGCGATGGTGCCGCGGATGCCGATATTGCCGGTCGGCAGACGGACCGTCATGTCGTTGGGATTGGTCTGCGCCACCTTGCCGGTGACGAAGCGGAACACGCCCTTGGCGACCGACGCGGCGACCTTGCCCGATCCCGAGGCCGGATCGAACACGAACTGGTCGATGGTGATCTCGCTGTTCGGGCCGATGGTGAACGTCGTCTGGTCGAGCAGTAGGATCTGCATGCCCGAGTCCGGGCCGCTCTTCACCGCGTTGCCGAGATAGATCGCCTCGCCCGACTTCACCTCGCGCCCGACGGCGCCCGCGGTCATCGCCACCTCGACGCGGCCGCGCACGGCGGCGGCGACGCCGGCCTGCTGCTGCTGCGCCTCGACGGTGCTGGACCAACCCAGCACGAGCGCCAGCGCACCCATGCTGACGGTCGAAATAACGGCATGCGTCCTGATCATGCCGAGAGCATGGCAAACAACCCGCGGAAGGGTCAAGAAAACTGAATCAGACGGGCGCTAGATCTAGATATCGAGCAGCAGGCGCTGCGGGTCCTCGATGCTTTCCTTGACCCGTACCAGGAATGTCACAGCCTCGCGGCCGTCGACGATGCGGTGATCGTAGCTGAGTGCCAGGTACATCATCGGCCGTGCTTCGATCTTGTCGCCGATCACCACGGCGCGCTTCTGGGTCTTGTGCATCCCCAGGATCCCGGACTGCGGCGGGTTGAGGATCGGCGTCGACAGCAACGAACCGTAGACGCCGCCGTTCGAGATCGTGAAGGTGCCGCCGGTCATCTCGTCGAGCGACAGCTTGCCGTCGCGCGCGCGCTTGCCGAACTCGCCGATCTTGCGCTCGATGTCGGCGAAGCCAAGCTGGTCGGCGTCGCGCAGGATCGGCACGACGAGGCCCGAGGGCGAGCCGACCGCGACGCCGATGTCGTAGTAGTTCTTGTAGACGATCTCGTCGCCGTAGATCTCGGCGTTGATCGCCGGAATCTCCTTCAGCGCCAGCGTGCAGGCCTTCACGAAGAACGACATAAAGCCCAGCTTCACGCCGTGCTTCTTCTCGAACCCGTCGCGGAATTGCTCGCGCAGCGCCATCACGTTGGTCATGTCCACCTCGTTGAAGGTGGTCAGCATGGCCGCGGTGTTCTGCGCTTCCTTCAGGCGCTGGGCGATGCGCTGGCGCAGGCGCGACATGCGCACGCGCTCCTCGCGCGGGTTGTCGGCGCGCGGGGCCAGCGGGGCCGCGGGCTGCGGCGCGGGCGCGGCGACCGGCGGGCGCGGTGCCGGCTTCGCTTCGAGCGCCTGCAGGGCGTCGCCCTTGGTGATGCGCCCGTCCTTGCCGCTGGCCTGGACCGCGGCGGCGTCGACCTTGTTGTCGGCCATGATCTTGCGCGCGGCCGGGGAGGCCACGGGCGACGCCACGGGCGAGGGCGCAGGCGCTGCGGCGGTGGCAGCCGGCTTCGGTGCCGGTGCGGCCGCAGGGGGCTTCGACGCCGGCGCGGCGGCGGGCTTGGCGCCGGCCACGCCCTCGGCGATCACGCCCAGCAGCGCGCCGACCGCGACGTTGGCGCCGGCGTCCGCGGCGATCTGGCTCAGCGTGCCGGCGGCGGGCGCGTTGACCTCCAGCGTGACCTTGTCGGTCTCGAGCTCGACCAGCGGCTCGTCGGCCGAGACCGCGTCGCCGACCGACTTCAGCCACTTCGCGACCGTGGCTTCACTGACCGATTCGCCCAGGGCAGGAACGACGATCTGCGTGGTCATGGATGCTTATCCTTTGGCTTTGGATTTGGCGCCGGTCTCCTTGCCGCCCGACGACAGGCCGAGCGTGAGCGCGTCGCCCACCAGCTTGGCCTGCTCCTCGACGTGGCGGCGGTGCAGGCCGGTGGCCGGCGAGGCCGAGGCGGCGCGGCCGCAGTAGATCGGCCGGGTCTGGCGCGCGTGGATGGCGTTCAGCGTGTCCTCGATCATCGGCGCGACGAAGCTCCAGGCGCCCATGTTCTTCGGCTCTTCCTGGCACCACACGATGTCGGCGCTCTTGAACCGCTCCAGCTCCTTGCCGAGCGCCTGGGTCGGGAACGGATAGAGCTGCTCCAGACGCATCAGGTAGACGTCGTCCAGGCCGCGCTTCTGCCGCTCCTCGAACAGGTCGTAGTAGACCTTGCCCGAACACAGCACGACGCGGCGCACGTCCTTGTCCTTCTTCGGCGGGGCGTCGTCCCACAGCACGCGGTGGAAGCTGGTGCCCGGCCCCATCTCGGCGACCTTCGACGTCGCCAGCTTGTGGCGCAGCAGCGACTTCGGCGACATCACGATCAGCGGCTTGCGGAAGTCGCGCCGCACCTGGCGACGCAGCAGGTGGAAGTAGTTGGCCGGCGTCGTCACGTTGACGACCTGCATGTTGTCCTCGGCGCAGAGCTGCAGGTAGCGCTCGAGCTTGGCCGAGGAGTGCTCCGGGCCCTGGCCCTCGTAGCCGTGCGGCAGCAGCATCACCAGGCCCGACATGCGCAGCCACTTGCTCTCGCCCGAGCTGATGAACTGGTCGATGATCACCTGCGCGCCGTTGGCGAAGTCGCCGAACTGCGCTTCCCACAGCACCAGCATGTGCGGCTCGGCCAGCGACACGCCGTACTCGAAGCCCAAGACCGAGGCCTCGGCCAGCGGGCTGTCGATCACCTCGAACGGCGCCTGGCCGTAGCGGATGGCGTTGAGCGGGATGAACTTCTCTTCGTTCTCCTGGTCGACCAGCACGGCATGGCGGTGCGAGAACGTGCCGCGGCCGCAATCCTGGCCCGACAGGCGCACCGGCACGCCCTCGCAGAGCAGCGTGCCGAAGGCCAGCGCCTCGGCCGTCGCCCAGTCCACGCCCTCGCCGGCGTCGAACACCTTGCGCTTGGCGTCGAGCTGGCGCTGGATCTTGCGGTTCAGGTGGAAGCCCGCCGGCACCTCGGTCAGCTTGTAGCCGACCTCCTTCAGGAAGTTGATGTCGGCCGAGGTCTCGCCGCGGCGGTCGTCGCCGTGGGCGGCGCCGAGGCCGGCCCACTTGCCTTCCAGCCAGTCTGCCTTGTTCGGCTTGAAGCTCGCCGCCGCCTCGTGCGCCTGCTCGAGCTTCTTCTCGAAGTCCTTGACCATCTGGTCGGCTTCGCCGGGCTGAAGCACGCCCTCGCGGGTCAGCTTCTCGCCGTAAATCTTGCGCGTGGTCGGCTGCGCCGCGATCTTCTTGTACATCAGCGGCTGGGTGAAGGCCGGCTCGTCGCTCTCGTTGTGGCCGTAGCGGCGGTAGCAGAACATGTCCACCACGACGTCCTTCTTGAACTTCTGGCGGAACTCGATCGCCATGCGCGCGACATGCACCACCGCCTCGGGGTCGTCGCCGTTCACGTGCAGGATCGGCGCCTGGATCGCCTTGGCCACGTCCGAGCAGTAGGGCGAGGAGCGGGAATGCGCCGGCGTCGTGGTGAAGCCGATCTGGTTGTTGACCACGACATGCAGCGTGCCGCCGGTGCGGTAGCCCTTGAGCTCCGACAGCTCCAGCGATTCCGCTACCAGGCCCTGGCCGGCGAAGGCCGCGTCGCCGTGCAGCAGCAGGCCCATGACCTTCTCGCGCTCGGTGTCGCCGAGCTGGCGCTGCTTGGCGCGCACCTTGCCGAGCACGACGGGGTTGACCGCTTCCAGGTGCGACGGGTTCGCCGTCAGCGACAGGTGGACGGTATTGCCGTCGAACTCGCGGTCGGCCGAGGTGCCGAGATGGTACTTCACGTCGCCCGAGCCCTGGACGTCCTCCGGGTTCGCGGCGTTGCCCTGGAACTCGGAGAAGATCGCCGAGAAGGGCTTGCCCATGAAGTTGGCGAGCACGTTGAGGCGCCCGCGATGCGGCATACCCAGGACCACCTCGCGCAGGCCGAGCTGGCCGCCGCGCTTCAGGATCTGCTCCAGGGCCGGGATCAGGCTTTCGCCGCCATCCAGGCCGAAGCGCTTGGTGCCGGTGTACTTCTTGTCGAGGAACTGCTCGAACACCTCGGCCGCCGTGAGGCGCTCGAGGATCGCGCGCTTGCCCTTGACGGTGAAGTCGGTGTGGTTGCGGATCGCCTCGACGCGCTCCTGGATCCAGGCCTTCTGGTCCGGCTCCGAGGAGTGCATGAACTCGACGCCGATCGAGCCGCAATAGGTGTCGCGCAGGATCTTCAGGATGTCCTTGAGCCGCGCCGACTCCACGCCCAGCACATAGTTGATGTAGATCTCGCGCTCCATGTCGGCGTCCGAGAAGCCGTAGGTGCGCGGGTCGAGCTCGGGATGGGCCTTCGGCGGCTCGAGGCCGAGGGGATCGAGGTTGGCGGCCAGATGGCCGCGCACGCGGTAGGCGCGGATGAGCATCAGGGCGCGAATGCTGTCGAGCGTCGCCTGGCGCACGCGCTCGCCCGAGGCCACGCCGACCGGCGCGGCGCTGACCGGCGGCACCACGGGGCCATGGCCGTTCGACGGCGCGTAGCCCGCGTCGAGCATCCCGTTGCCGATGACCCGGCCGTCGCGCGGCGCCCAGCTCGGGCCGCGCATGTCGCGCAGCACCTCGCGCACGTCGTCGTGCATGTCCTCGAAGAATCCGCGCCAGCTCCCGTCAACCGCGTTCGGGTTGTCGAGATAGCGCGCGTAGAGTTCGGACACGAAGACGGCGTTGTTGCCGTTGAGGAAGGAAATCGGATCGAGCGGAGAACTCATGGGTACCCTCGTGACGGTCGTCGCTCCCCTTTTCCCCCTGTCGGAAGTGCCGCAAAGGCAGAGGAAGGGCCGGCCTTATCCCGGCCGGTCCCTTCCATAGGTAGTACGAACAAACTCCTTTTTAACCCTTTAACGCCGCGACCATGGCGGTGCCAAGGCCCGCGGGCGAGTTGGCGACCGAGATCCCCGCGCTCTTCATCGCCTCGATCTTGTCCCCGGCCGTGCCCTTGCCGCCCGAGATGATCGCGCCGGCATGACCCATGCGCCGGCCCGGCGGGGCGGTGACGCCGGCGATGAAGCCGACCACGGGCTTCTTCTTCTTGCCTTTGTTGTTCTTCTTCAAGAAGTTCGCGGCATCTTCCTCGGCATTGCCGCCGATTTCGCCAATCATGATGATGCCCTTTGTTTCATCATCATTCAGGAACATGTCAAGAACATCGATGAAGTTGGTCCCGTTGACCGGGTCGCCGCCGATGCCGACGCAGGTCGACTGGCCAAGGCCGGCCGCCGTGGTCTGGGCGACGGCCTCGTAGGTCAGCGTGCCCGAGCGCGACACGATGCCGATCGCGCCGCGGCGGTGGATGTGGCCGGGCATGATGCCGATCTTGCACGCCTCGGGCGTGATGATGCCGGGGCAGTTCGGCCCGATCAGCCGGGTCTTGGACCCGGTGAGCGCGCGCTTGACCCGGACCATGTCCAGGACCGGGATGCCCTCGGTGATGCAGATCGCCAGCGGGATCTCGGCATCGATCGCCTCGAGGATCGCGTCGGCGGCGAAGGCCGGCGGCACGTAGATGACCGAGGCGTTCGCCTTGGTCTTGGCCACCGCCTCGGCGACCGTGTCGAACACGGGCAGGTCGAGATGCTTGGTGCCGCCTTTGCCCGGCGTCACGCCGCCGACCATCTTGGTGCCGTAGGCGATCGCCTGCTCGGAATGGAACGTGCCCTGGGCGCCGGTGAAGCCCTGGCAGATGACCTTGGTGGAAGCGTCGACGAGAACGGACATTACTGCGCCTCCTTCACGGCCTTGACGATCTTCTTGGCGGCATCGTCCAGGTTATCGGCAGATACGATCGGCAGGCCGGACTGGGCCAGGATCTTCTTGCCCTGCTCCACGTTGGTGCCTTCGAGGCGAACCACCAGGGGCACGTGCAGGCTGACCTCGCGGGCCGCGGCGACGACGCCTTCGGCGATGATGTCGCAGCGCATGATGCCGCCGAAGATGTTGACCAGGATGCCCTCGACGTTCGGGTCGGCCAGGATGATCTTGAACGCGGTGGTGACGCGCTCCTTCGTGGCACCACCGCCCACGTCCAGGAAGTTCGCCGGCGACGAGCCGTAGAGCTGGATGATGTCCATGGTCGCCATCGCCAGGCCGGCACCGTTGACCATGCAGCCGATCGAGCCCGTGAGGCGGATGTAGTTGAGGCCGTGCTTGCCGGCCTCGAGCTCGGACGCGTCCTCCTCGTCGGCGTCGCGCAGCTCCTCGATCTCCTTGTGGCGGAAGAGCGCGTTGTCGTCGAAGTTCACCTTGGCGTCGAGCGCGATGACCTTGCCGTCGCCGGTGACGACCAGCGGGTTGATCTCGCACAGGCTCATGTCGAGGTCAGTGAAGGCCTTGTAGAGCGCGGTGACGAAGCGCCCGGCCTCACCGACCTGCTTGCCCTCCAGCCCCAGGCCGAAGGCGATCTTGCGGGTGTGGAATCCCTGGATGCCAGTCGCCGGATCGATCGTGACCTTGATGATCTTCTCGGGCGTGTGCGCGGCCACTTCCTCGATGTCCATGCCGCCTTCGGTCGAGGCCATGATCGTCAGGCGCCCTGTCGCGCGGTCGACCAGCATGCCGAGGTAGAGCTCGCGCTTGATGTCGCAGCCTTCCTCGATATAGACGCGCTTGACCACCTTGCCCTCGGGCCCGGTCTGGTGCGTGACCAGGGTCATGCCGAGCATCTTCTTGGCATTCTCCTTGGCGTCGGCGAGCGACTTCACCACCTTGACGCCGCCGCCCTTGCCGCGGCCGCCGGCGTGGATCTGCGCCTTGACGACGTAGACCGGGCCGGCCAGCCCCTTGGCGACCGTCTCGGCCTCCTCGGGCGTGTAGGCGACGCCGCCTTTCGGCACCGCGACGCCGTACTTCGCCAGCACGGACTTGGCTTGATACTCGTGAATGTTCATAGGAACGCGTCCTCCCCATTGGCCTGGATCCCCCCGCGGGTCCCCGGGCAGGGCCGGAAGGATGAAGCGATCAGGGCAGGTGGGCAAGGGCTGGTATAACGTATACCAGAACGAAGCGGCCGGCAGGCTGCCCGGGGGCGATGCGCCCGCCCCTGGCAAAGCTGCAAGCGGCTCGGAAAACCCATTCTAACCTGATGAAACTTCGGTGAAATAAATTCCGCTGCGGGGCCGCAGGGAATGTCGCTGTTTATAAGCACCGCAGCGCGACGAAGCAACGGAAATGGCGGAAGACCTAGGTTGAAGCCACAGCCGCGATGCGGGGCTTCAGCCTGCTCATTCGATGGGCAAGGACCAGGGCCAGGAGCGCACTCTGGCCCAGCGCCACCGCCAGCGTCGCGCTCGAGCTGGCGCCAGGAATCGGCGAGGTGAGCCCCGCATTGCCGCCCAGGCCCATGCTCAAGAACACGATCGGCAGGATGCCGTGCAGCACGCCCAGCGCGATCACCGCGTTGACGTCGGCGCGCTCGGGCCGCCGGCCGACGGCGAACAGCAGCACGACCAGCGTGTCGCGCGCGGCGAAGGCGAGCAGGCACACGACCCACACCGCAACAGACTGGCCGATCAGCCGCGCCGGCACGGCGTGCAGCCGCAGCCAGCCGTCGAGCGCGGCGGCGTGCTGCACGGCGAACACGCCCAGGACCAGGGTGAGGATGCCGACCGGCATCCAGCCTGGCAGCAGCTCGCCGACGAGGCGCAGGTCGCCCTGGCCGAGCGCTCGGCCCCAGCGCATCAGGCCGATCGGGTCGCCCGGCGCCGCCAGCAGGGTGAGGTAGTAGAGCGCCAGCATCGCCGGGCCGCAGACCGCGATCCAGGTCGCCGACGGAAACGGGTAGAGATGCTGCGCCGGGATCAACCCGGTCAGGAAGCCGAGCAGGAACAGCGCGAACAGGGGCAGGCGCCAGGTCGTGTCGCGGTACTGCAGCTCGGCGCGCATCAACTGGTGCACGGCAACCAGCGCCCAGGCGAAGAACAGCAGGGCGGCGAACAGCAGGAAGGCCTGGGTCGGGAAGGGGAAGCCGTACCACCAGATGGTCGACAGCCGGATCGGCTCGAAGCTGTGGGTGACGACGAAGAACGGCACCAGGCACATCAGTCCGGCCCATTGCGCCAGGCCCAGCGCCAGCTGCCGCCCGCGCCGCCGCCGGCGCATCTGCACCAGCGCGACCAGCAGGGCGACGGTCTGAGCCAGGAGCGCGAAGGCGACGATCGACACCAGCTCGCCCGGCGAGGGGAGGCTGACCCAGGACACGGTCTCGACCTCGACATAGGCCGAGGCGGCATAGGCGATCCACGACAGGGCGGCGCCGTACCAGGCGAAGGCGGTGGCGCCGAACAGCTTGCCCCAGGTCATCGACCAGGCGCCGATCGCGGCCATGCGCTGGTTCGGCCAGGTGGCGCCGATCACCTCCTCGGTGATCGAGTCGGCCGCGCGCCGGGTGCCCCAGAACCCGGCGAACATCCAGAACAGCAACTCGGGCGCCACCGGCAGCACGCTGCCCTCGGCCCCGGCATAGAACAGCAGCCCCAGCACCAGCGGCGTCGCGATCAGGCGCTGCGGGGTGAGCTGGATCCACAGGTTGCGGCGGAACTCCCAGCTCATGACTTCACCCGAGCCTTGTAGAGCTCCTGGATGTCCTCCTGGTCGGGGCCGAAGCGGCTGACCCGCGCGCCGGCCGCGACCAGGCGCTGCAGCAGGGCCGCCTGGGCCGCGGGATCGGACGCCATGCGCAGCGACGCCTTGGTCGGCGCGATCGAAAGAAGCTCGATGCCCTCGGCCGCCAGCATCGACGCCAGGCCGTCGAACGCCTCGGCGAGTTCGATCGCGACAAGGCTCCGCCCGCCGCTCGATCCGAGCGGGCGCTGCTCCACCAGCCTGCCGCGGCTCAGGATCAAGAGGTCGGTGCAGTAGTCCTCGAGCTCGGTCAGGATGTGCGAGGATACGATGATGGTGACGCCGTCGCGGGCGAGCGCCAGCAGCGTCTGCGACAGGTCATTGCGCGCCTCGGGGTCGAGCCCGGCCGCGGGCTCGTCGAGCAGCAGCAGGCGCGGCCCGTGCACGGTCGCCTGCGCGATCGCCAGGCGCTGGCGCTGGCCGCGCGACAGGTCGCTGGCGCGCCGGTCGAGAAGCTCGGTGATGCGGAAGCGGCCGGCCGCCTGGTCCACCGCGCCGCGGATTGCCGCGTTCGCCACGCCCTGGCTGCCGGCGGCGTAGGTGAGGCATTGCCGTACCGTCAGTGTGTCGTAGAGCCCGTAGAAGTCGGGCAGGTAGCCGATGAAGCGGTGGGCGCGGCGCGGCTCGTCGAAAATGTCGACGCCCTCGATCAGGATGCGCCCCTCGTGCGGCGTGTCGAGCGCGGCGAGGCAGCGCAGCAAGGTCGTCTTGCCGGCGCCGTTCGGCCCGACCAGCGCCGTGATCGTGCCCTTGGCGATCGCAACCGAGACGTCGTCGAGCGCGCGGACGCCGGGATAGTCGAAAAGAACGTGCTCGACCGCGATCATCTGCATCGCGGTCGAGCCGCTGGCGGAAATGAAGCGACGACTATTTCTTCTTCGGCAGGTTCTTGGTCACGTCGACGAGCTGCTTCACGGCGCCGACCGACTTCTCGAACATTGCCTTCTCGTCGGCGTTGAGCGAAATCTCGACGATCTTCTCCGCGCCGCCGGCGCCGACGACCACCGGCACCCCGACATAGAGGTCCTTCACGCCGTACTGGCCGGTCAGCCACGCGGCGCAGGGCAGGACGCGCTTCTTGTCGAGCAGGTAGGATTCGGCCATCTGGATCGCCGCCGCGGCCGGGGCATAGAAGGCCGAGCCGGTCTTCAAGAGGTTGACGATCTCGGCGCCGCCGTCGCGGGTGCGTTGGACGATCTTGTCCAGGCGCTCCTGCGTGGTCCAGCCCATCTTCACCAGGTCGGGCAGCGGGATGCCGGCGACGGTCGAGTAGCGCACCAGCGGCACCATCGTGTCGCCGTGGCCGCCGAGCACGAACGCGGTCACGTCCTCGACCGAGACCTTGAACTCCTCGGCCAGGAAGTGGCGGAAGCGCGCCGAGTCGAGCACGCCGGCCATGCCGACGACCTTGTTGTGCGGCAGGCCGCAGGCCTCGCGCATCACCCACACCATCACGTCGAGCGGGTTGGTGATGACGATGACGAAGGCATTGGGCGCATGCGCCTTGATCGCGGCGGCGACCGTCTCGATGACCCCGGCGTTGATGCCGATCAGGTCGTCGCGGCTCATGCCCGGCTTGCGCGGCACGCCGGCGGTCACGATGATGACGTCGCAGCCCTTCAGCGCCGAATAGTCGGTGCCGCCGGAATAGACCGAATCGAAGCCCTGGATCGGGGCCGACTGGGCGATGTCCAGCGCCTTGCCCTGCGGCACGCCGTCGACCACGTCGCACAGGATCACGTCGCCAAGCCGCTTCTGGCCCGCCAGGAGCGCCAGGGTGCCGCCGATCTGGCCAGCGCCGACCAAGCCGATTTTCTTGCGTGCCATGGGATTCCTCGCCGGGGTAATATGGTGAAGGGAAACGGAGGGTGTGACGCCGGCTAAGTAGCGCGAAACCCGTTTCCGAGCAAGCGCATGCCGGTTGCGACGGCCGGGGCCGGATCGGCCCTGGGGAGCCAAAAAAGACCCGATTGCGACCAAAATCGGCCATAATGGCGTTTCATGGTCCAGGCCCATGGAAACGCACCAGATCACCGCCCCGGAACGGTCAATTCCGGACCAGACGCCCCTTGAACCTGTTACGCAGCGGGTGAAGGAAGGACCGAACGCCGTGCCCCAGACCATCGCGCTGGTCGACGACGACCGCAACATCATCACCTCGATCGCCATGGCGCTCGAGGCGGAGGGGTTCACGGTCCGGACCTATTCCGACGGGGCCGAGGCGCTGAAGGGCCTGACCGCCCAGCCGGTCGACCTGGCCGTGCTCGACATCAAGATGCCCAGGATGGACGGCATGGAGCTGCTCGGCCGCCTGCGCCGCCAGACGCAGATGCCGGTGATCTTCCTGACCTCCAAGGACGACGAGGTCGACGAGCTGCTCGGCCTGCGCATGGGCGCCGACGACTACATCAAGAAGCCGTTCTCGCAGCGCCTGCTGATCGAGCGCATCCGCGCGCTGCTGCGCCGCGGCGAGGCGCGCAAGGAGACCGGCACCCCGGCGGCCGCGGCCGAGGCCCAGGTGGTGCGCGGCGACCTGATCCTGGATCCGTCGCGCCACTACTGCACCTGGAAGGGTGAGCCGGTGGCGCTGACCGTCACCGAGTTCCTGATCCTGAAGTCGCTGGCGGCGCGGCCGGGCCACGTGAAGAACCGCGACCAGCTGATGGACTCGGCCTATGGCGAGTCGATCTACGTCGACGACCGCACGATCGACAGCCACATCAAGCGGCTGCGCAAGAAGTTCAAGGCGGTGGACGACAGCTTCCAGCAGATCGAGACGCTGTACGGCGTCGGCTACCGCTATCGCGAAAAATAGACGGCGAGGCGGGGTGACGGGGGGCGATGGCGGTTGAGGCCGATGCGGATGCGCCGAACAGAAAAGACGCGCCGCGACCCATAGCGCCCACGGTCGATCTGCCCGGAACGCCCGCCGGATCGCCAGAGGGCGAAGCCGCGCCTTTGCGGAAGTCGAAACGCGGCAAGCGCCTGGTCGCCGACCCCAGCCAGCGCAGCGACGTGCCCGACCAGCCCGCGCCGCGCCGCCGGCGGCTGGTATCCCCGCTGATCAGGCCGATCCTGGCGATCAACCTCTTGGCGCTGGTGCTGCTCGGCGGCGGGCTCCTCTACCTCGACGACTACCGCAAGGGCCTGATCCAGGCCGAGATCGAGAACCTGCGCACCCAGGCGATCATCGTCGCCAGCGCGCTCGGCGAGGGCGCCATCGACACGGCGGTGATCGACCCGCCGGCGCTGCAGCCCGACGTGTCGCGCCAGCTCGTGCGCCGGCTGGTCACCACCGTCAACACGCGCGCCCGCCTCTTCGGCGTCGGCGGCGAGATGATCGCCGACACCCGCATCCTGATGGGCCCGGGCGGCGTGGTGCAGATCCGCGAACTGGCGCCGCCACATTCCGGCAACTGGTTCACCCGCACCATGTTCGACCTCTACGACTGGGTCGTGGCGCGGCTGCCGGCGCGCGGCGATCCGCCGCCCTACCAGGAACTCGCCTTCCAGAGCGCGGCCGACTACGACGAGGCGCGTCTCGCCCTGCGCGGCGAGATCGCGGCGCTTGTGCGCCAGGCGGATGACCGCTCGCTGGTGATCTCGGTCGCCGTGCCGGTGCAGCGCTACAAGCAGGTGCTGGGCGCCCTGATGCTGTCGCGCGGCGGCGCGGACATCGAGCGCGCGATGCGGACCGTGCGCTTCGACATCATGCGCATCTTCCTGGTGTCGCTGGCGGTCACGGTGCTGCTGTCGCTCTACCTAGCCAACACCATCGCGCGCCCGGTGCGGCGCCTGGCCGCCGCCGCCGACCGCGTGCGTCGCGGCACCGGCCGCGCGCCGGAGCCAATTCCCGACTTCACCAACCGCGGCGACGAGATCGGCGAGCTCTCGGCCTCGCTGCGCGCGATGACCGACGCCTTGTGGCGGCGCATGGACGCGATCGAGCGCTTCGCCGCCGACGTGGCGCACGAGATCAAGAATCCGCTGACCTCGCTCCGCAGCGCGGTCGAGACCGTGGGCCGCGTCACCAATCCCGATCACCAGAAGAAGCTGATGCAGATCATCCAGGACGACGTGCAGCGCCTGGACCGCCTCATCACCGACATCTCCGACGCCTCGCGCCTCGATGCCGAGCTCAGCCGCGCCGAGTCTGCGCCGGTCGAGGTCGACCGGATGCTGGCGACGCTGGTCGACGTGCACAGCGCGACGCAGGTGAACGAGGACGCGCCGCGCCTGACGCTCGACGTGGCCAAGGGCGGCGCGCTCAAGGTGCCGGGCATAGAGAGCCGCCTGGTGCAGGTGTTCCGCAACCTGCTGTCGAACGCCGCCTCGTTCAGCCCGCCCAAGGGCCGGATCGCGCTTAAAGTGCTGCGCGAGGGCCGCTTCGTCGTGGTGACGGTCGAGGACGAGGGCCCGGGCATCCCCGAGGGCAAGGAGGCGGCGATCTTCGACCGCTTCTACACCGAGCGGCCGCAGGGTGAGAAATTCGGCACCCATTCGGGCCTGGGCCTCAGCATCTCCAAGCAGATCGTCGACGCCCACCACGGCTCGATCCGCGCCGAGAACCGCATCGACGCGGCCGGCGACGTCAAGGGCGCGCGCTTCATCGTCAAGCTGCCGGTGGATTGAGGGCCCTATCCAACCTGGCGAAGCGCCATTGCACCGGGGAAATCAGGATCAGGCAGGTCGTCCGGCACCGGAACCGGCTCATATCGCTCGAAGTTGATCGAACAGTCGCCGCGACCGTCCGTCATCGAACGCAGTGAGTTCACATAGCCGAAAATATTCCCCAGCGGCACCAGCGCTACGATCACCTGGATGCCTTTGCGTTCCAACTCGTCCGTGATCTTGCCGCGTCGTGAAGTCAAATCTCCCCTGACGGAGCCCGCATAGTCTTCGGGCGTCACTACCTCGACCCTCATGATTGGCTCGAGAAGCATCGGTCCCGCTTTCAGCATCGCTATGCGGAACGCAATTGGTGCCTCCCTCTCAAATGTCGCGGCCGTGGAATCCTGGTCGTGAAAGGCGCCGTCGGTCAGCGTTACCCTCACGTCCGTCACGGGAAATCCTTGGGCAACACCGGATTTTCTTGTCCCGTTGATGCCCTTCTCGACGCCAGCGACATGCTCGGGCAGCAAGGTCGCGTCCATAGCCTCACTAGTGAAAAGGAAGCCTTCACCCCTCGGCAGCGGTTCCAGGCGGAGTATCATTCGCGCGAATTCGCCGGCTGGACCGACCAGATTCTTGTACACGTGCTCATGCTCGACGGTCCGGCTTACCGTCTCGCGATAGGCGATTTCCGGCGCGCCAACGGTGCAGTCGACGCCAAAATCCCTGAGTCGATTGATCGCGCCGACGAGCTGCTCTTCACCCAACCCCTTTAGGATTGCCGTGACCTCGTTGTCATCGACGGAGTCGATCTCGAACCCGAAGGCGGTGTCTTCGCTGCAAACCTGCTCCAAGGCCGCGCGGAATGCCGCGAGCCTAGCCGGAGCCTTGGAGGCAATCTGAACCTGCAGGACATAGATGGGGACGTTCGTCATGGCGACGTAGCATGCCACCAAGACCGCAAAACAGTCTACCCTTGGTAGTTGCGACGGGTGAGGGCTATTGCTTCAGCACCGCCTCGATGATGGCCACGGCATGCGGGCCGTCCCATTCGGCGTCGCCTTCCAGGCGGCCGATCTCGCGGCCCTCCTTGTCGATCACCAGCGTGGTCGGCAGGCCGCGGCCGGCGATGGCCTTCAGCACGGCGCCCTTGGGATCGAGATAGATCGGCAGGGCCTTGAGCCCGTGCTTGTCGAGGAACGGGCCGACCTGCTTCATCCCGCCGCGGTCCTGCGAGACCGACATCACGGCGACGCCCTTGTCCTTCATCTTGACGCTGAGGCGCTCGAGCGACGGCATCTCCTTGATGCAGGGCACGCACCAGGTGGCCCAGAGGTTCAGCACCACGACCTTGCCCTTGAAGGCGTCGAGGGTGACGTCCTTGCCCTCCAGGTCGGTGATAACGAAGGCCTGGACCGGTTTCGCGGGCTCGGCTGTTATGAAATCCTTCATATCGCCCGCGATCGGCGGCTTTTGGGCCGAAACCGGGCCGGCGAGGCCCAAAATCGCGGCAAAAAGCGCGACAGACCAGGCGCGATCCCGTATACCCTTGCCGGCCGAGGTCAGGAGAAAATCGAGCTTCATCATGGGTCTGTCATCCCGCAACCGCGCCGCCCCGTCCAATAACAATCGCGCTAGAGGCGCGAAGGGAAGCCTGCGTCTCAATGCCCCCAAGAGCAAGGCCGTGGCCAACGCGCTGTGGGGCGGGCGCTACGCCGCCGGGCCGGCGGCGGT
>JAEULC010000114.1 GCA_016792605.1 Rhodospirillales bacterium | reverse complement strand
CCCACGGGCTGCCGCTATCTCGACGACGCCGAGCGGCAGAAGGCCTATGTGCAGAACGGCTGGAACTTCACCGGCGATGCCTATTCGCGCGATGGCCAGGGGTATTTCTGGTACGCGGCGCGCACCGACGACATGATCGTCTCGGCCGGCTATAACATCTCCGGGCCGGAGGTCGAGACCGTGCTGCTCGACCATCCGAAGGTGAAGGAGTGCGGCGTCGTCGCCGCGCCGGACGAGGACCGCGGCGCGATCGTGAAGGCCTACGTTGTGCTGCGCGACCCCAGGGACGCGACGCCGGAGACGGTCAAGTCGCTGCAGGACTTCGTGAAGGTCGAGATCGCGCCCTACAAGTATCCGCGCGCGATCGAGTTCGTCGACGCGCTGCCGCGCACGGAGACCGGGAAGCTGCAGCGTTTCAAGCTCAGACAGATCGCCAAGGAGGCCAGCCAATGACGCCCATCCTGCCCTCGGGCTGGCCGCGCCCGAAAGGCTACAGCAACGCCGTGGTCGCCGAGGGCAGGCAGGTCTTCGTCGCCGGCATGGTCGGCTGGAACCCCGTCACCTGCCGGTTCGAGACCGACGACTTCGCCGGCCAGTTTCGCCAGACGCTCGAGAACGTCGCGGCCGTGCTGCGCGAGGCCGGCGCCGGGCCGGAGCATGTGGTCCGCACGACCTGGTACATCACCGACAAGCCGGCCTACCTCGCCTCGCTCGCGGCCGTCGGCACCGCCTGGCGCGAGGTCATGGGCCGGCACTACCCGGCGATGGCGGTGGTCGAGGTGAAGGCGCTGATCGAGGACCGCGCCAAGGTCGAGATCGAGGCGACGGCCGTCCTGCCGCGGTGACCGCGTCCGCCGGCCTCGCGCGCTTTTGACTTTCGCCGGGCGGTTTGTCACTTTCACCCCCATAGATTGTCATTTGTGGCGTCTTTTCCGGTTCTGGGTTTTCCCCGAGGGTTCGCGCCCCTGCGAACCCCAGACGGAGTGAAAAGCCATGAAGCGATTTGTGATCGAGCGCGACATCCCGGGCGTCGGCACCCTCGACGCCGAGCAGCTCAAGGGCGCGGCCGCCACGTCGAACGCCGCCCTGGCGAAGCTCGGCGGCAAGGTGCAGTGGGTCGAGTCGATGGTCGTCGACGACAAGACCTTCTGCATCTACCTCGCCGACAACGAGGCCCTGGTGCATGAGCACGCCAGGCTGAGCGGCTTCCCCGCCAGCAAGGTGACCGAAGTGCGCGCCACCATCGACCCGATGACGGCCATGTCGTGACCGAGACGGCGCCGCCGCGTCCTTAGGACCGGCGGCGCCGCGCCAGGGAGGTTCGAGAATGGATGTTGCAGGCAAGGCCACGATCGGCCGGTTCTGCTGGGTCGATCTCGCGGCCAGCAGCGCCGGCCGCGCGCAGGACTTCTACGAGGGAATGTTTGGCTGGACGGCGACGCCGCAGCCGGCCAATGGCGGCAGCTTCACGCGGCTGACGCTCGCCGACCGCGACGTCGCCTCGCTCTACCAGCTCCGGCGCCGGCAGGTCGAGGGCGGCGTGCCGTCGCACTGGACGCCCTATGTATGCGTCGCCAACGCCGATGCGGCGGTCTGGCGCGCCCTGTCGCTCGGCGGCACGGCCGTGGTGCGGCCTTTCGTCGTAGAGGGCATCGCGCGGATCGCGCTGGTGCTCGATGCGGTCGGCGCGCCGATCGGGTTGTGGGAGCCGTTGCCGGAGGCCGCGCATGGCTAGGCCGGCGGCCGCGGCGCGGCGAACGCCCAATGGATCGCGCCTGATCGACGTCACCATCGTGCTGCTGGACGAAGGCTATGCCTCGACGGCAGTGGGGCCGATCGAGGTGTTCCATTCCGCCGGCCGGCTCTGGAACATGCTCGCGGGCAAGCCCGAGGAGCCTCGGTTCCGCGTCCAGGTCGCCTCGATCGACGGCCGGCCGGTGACGAGCATCTGCGGCCTGAAGCTGCAGCCGGCCTTGTCGATCCGTGACGTCAGGCGGACGGACATCGTCATTCTGCCCTCGACCGGTCTCGACGCGCAGGAACGCATCGCGCGCAACACGCCGCTCCTGCCGTGGCTGAAGCGCCTCCACGCAGGCGGGGCCTACATCGCCGGGGTGTGTTCCGGCGTGGGCTTCCTGGCGGAATGCGGCCTGCTCGACGGGCGCACGGCGACGACGCACTGGGCCGTGGCCGAGGCGCTGCAGCTTCGCTATCCCAAGGTCGACTGGCGCCCCGACCTTTTCGTGACCGAGGACGGACGGCTGCTCTGCAGCGGCGGCGTCTATGCGGCGATCGACCTCAGCCTCTACCTGGTCGAGAAGATCTGCGGCCACGAGGTGGCGATCAAGACCGCGAAGTCGCTGCTGGTCAGCATGCCGCGCAGCCGCCAGTCCGGCTATGCCACCGTGCCGCTGTCGCGGCCGCACGGCGACGGGCAGATCCGCATCGCCGAGGCTCATCTGCAGGAGCACTACCGGGAGGACGTGTCGAACAAGGTTCTCGCCGGCCTGGTCGGCATGGGCGAGCGCAATTTCATCCGTCGCTTCAAGGCGGCGACCGGCCACCTGCCCAGCGTCTACGGCCAGATGCTGCGCGTCTCGGCGGCCAAGGAGCTGCTGGAGCGCAGCGCGACGCCGGTGCAGACCGTGGCCGAGGCGATCGGCTACGTGGACGTGCCGTTCTTCCGCGCGCTGTTCCGGCGCCATACCGGCATGACGCCGGCGGAATACCGCGCCAATTTCGCCGGCATGAACGTCGAGCGCGGCGACATCGCCGGCGCGTAGACGCCTTCGGCAGCAGGGATGGATCCGCCTTCCGGCGAACGGCCTATCGCGCCGAGCTGGAGCGGCGCACTTCCGCGGGCTGCAGCTCGCCGCCGGGCGCGGCGTAGCCGGCGCTCGCCGTGGCGTCGGCCGGCACCCGTGCCGGGGTGTTGCGGCAGTGGATGACCTTGAACATGCCCATCGGGTGCGCCGGGCGGATCGACTTCACCTCGACCCCCGCCGTGCCGAGCAGCGGCTTCAGGTCGAACTCCGGGCGCCAGCCCAGCGTCTTCGACAGCGGATTGATCAGGAACTCGACCGCGCGCAAGGGGCCGCCGTCCGAGGTGAAGTGATTGACGATGATGATGTCGCCGTCCGGCTTGCAGACGCGCTTCATCTCGGCCATCAGCCGCTCGGGATGCGGCACGACCGAGGCCACGTACATGGCGATGACCGTGTCGAAGGACTGGTCGGGGAAGGTCAGGTTCTCGGCGTCCATCTCGAGCAGCGCCTCGACGTTCTTCAGGCCCTTCTCCTCGACCTTCTCGCGGGCGCGATCCAGCATCTCGGTCGACACGTCGATGCCGACGACGGTGATGTCCTTTCGGTAGAGCGGCAGGGCGAGGCCGGTGCCCACGCCCACTTCGAGCACGCGCTGCTTGGGCTTCTTGTTCGCGGTGGCGACCGCCAGCTTGCGCCCCGGATTCATCGGCGCGCCGAACACGACGTCATACATCCCGGCGTAGCGTTTGTACGCCCGACGAATTGATGCCAAGTCCATGAGGGCTCTTGATCCTTAGCGTTGGTTGGGACGGTCTCGATGCCGTCGCGCGGGGCTTTGTCTGCCGTTCTCTTGTTCAGCAAAACTATCGAAAACCGGCGCGGACAACAAGAGCAACAGGTTAAAGAATCAGATACATTTAAACGATGCCCCCGGCGCGGCGGGGCATCGGGGGGCGGGCCGCGAGGGGGATATGCGATGGCCGTGGTGGTTTTTGGCTCGATCAACCTCGATTTGATCTTGCGCGTGCCATCCTTGCCACGGCCGGGCGAAACCATTCTGGGGCAATCGCTGGAGATGCAGCCCGGCGGCAAGGGCGCCAACCAGGCGCTGGCCGCGCAGCGCTCGGGGCGGTCCGGCGTCCGCTTGGTGGGGTGCGTCGGGAGCGATGCCTTCGCCGAGCCCGCCCTGGCCCTTCTGGCCCAGGCCGGGGTCGAACTGGGCGCGGTGCGGCGCGTGCCGGGGGCGACCGGCCTCGCGACCATCGCGGTGGCGCCGGACGGGCAGAACCAGATCGTGGTCGCCTCGGGCGCCAACCTGGCCCTGGCGGCGGACGCCGTGCCCGATGCCTGGCTCGACGCCGACACCGTGCTGGTGTTGCAGATGGAAACCGACCCGGGCGCCAACCTGGCGGTGGCCGCGCGCGCCGCCGGGCGTGGCGCGCGAATTATTCTGAATGCGGCGCCGGCGGCGGCGGTGCCGCCGGCCATGCTCGACCTCGTCGACGCGCTGGTCATGAACGAGGAGGAGTCCCTGGCCGTGGCCGCCGCCTGCGGGCTGCCCGCCGGCACGCCGGTCATGGCCGCGCGCTACCTGGCGGCGGGGCGCAAGGTCGCGGTGATCGTGACCATGGGCGCTGCCGGGGCCATCGCCTTCCAGGGACCGAGCGGCTGGCTGGTGCCGACCTTGAACCTGCGGCCGGAATCGGTGGTCGATACGACCGGGGCGGGCGACGCCTTCGTCGGCGTGCTGGCGGCGGCGATCGATGGCGGGCTGTCGTTCGACGCGGCGCTGGGCGCGGCCTCGGTCGGCGGCGCCGTCGCCTGCCTGCGCCCGGGCGCCCAGCCGAGCATGCCCCAGGCCGAGGAAATCGCCGCCGGCCTGCCCCACCTGGCGAAAATCGAACATATCGACTACGGCGTCGCGCCGGAGCCGCTGCCCGAGGCCGCCGAAGGAGACTGACCGGTGATGCGCTACGAGCTTTTCTACTGGCCGACGATCCAGGGCCGCGGCGAATTCGTGCGTCTGGCGCTGGAGGAGGCGGGTGCTGCCTATGTTGACGTCGCGCGCCGGGCGGGCGGCGAGGCGCGCATGTTCCGCATGATCGCCGACAAGAAGGCAGCCAATCCGCCCTTCGCGCCGCCGTTCCTGAAGTCAGGCCGGATGGTGATCGCGCAGGTCGCCAACATCCTGCTCTACCTGGGCGACCGGCACGGCTTGGCGCCGCGCGACGCGGCTGGCAGGTTCTGGGCGCACCAGCTTCAGCTCACCGTCACCGACTTCGTGCTCGAGGCGCACAACACGCATCACCCAATCTCGAACGCGCTGTGGTACCGCGACCAGAAGCCCGAGGCGAAGAAATACGCGGCGTCCTTTCTGAAGTACCGCGCGCCCAAGTATCTCGGCTATTTCGAGCGCGTGCTGGCGCAGAACCCGGCCGGCGACCGCTGCATGGTCGGCCGGCGCCTGACCTATCCCGACCTGTCGATGTTCCAGATCGTCGAAGGCATGCGCTACGCGTTTCCCGGCCCCATGGCGCAGCTCGAAAAGAAGCTGCCGCGCCTGGTCGCCCTCCACGACCGTGTCCGGGAGCGCCCCAGGATCGCCGCCTATCTGGCTTCGAAGCGCCGCATCCCGTTCAACGAGGACGGCATCTTCCGGCACTACAAGGAATTGCAGCCGAAGCGCTAGGCGGCCTTGATCTGCTGGATCAGCTGGCCGGTCTGCTGCCGCAGCGCCTCGGCGCTGCCGGCGAGGTCGGTGGCCGATCCAAGCACCTGCTCGGCGGCGTGACCGGTCTCGCGCACCGTCTCCGCCACGGAGGTGATGGAGCGGTCCACCTGGCTGGTGCCGTCGGTCGCCGCCGCGATCGTGCGCTTGATCTCCTGGGTCACCGCGCCCTGCTGGTCGATCGCCTGCGAGATGGCCGCGGCGATTTCGCGCATGCGCTCGATCGTCTCGCCGATGCGCTGGATCGCCTCGGCGGTCGACGTGGTCGCCTGCTGCATTTCGGCGATCTGCCCGCCGATCTCCTGCGTCGCCTTGGCGGTCTGGGTCGCCAGGGTCTTGACCTCGGACGCCACCACGGCGAAGCCCTTGCCCAGCTCGCCGGCCCGTGCCGCCTCGATCGTCGCGTTCAGCGCCAGGAGATTGGTCTGGCCCGCGATCGAGTTGATCAGCGTCACCACTTCGCCGATGCGGTTGCCCGCCGCGACCAGGCGCTGCACGGCCTCGCTGCTGCGCTTGCCTTCCTCGACTGCCTGGGTGGCGATGGCGCTGGACTGCGTCACGTGCTCGTGGATCTGGGCGATCGAGGACGACAGCTCGCCGGCCGCGCTGGCGACCCTCTCGACGTTGTCGGCCGCGATGCGCGCCGCGTTCGCCGTATCGCCCGTCTGGCGATCGGCGTTGCCGGCGTTGGCGCTGAGCCCGTCGGCGGCCTGGCGCAATCCGCCGGCGGCGGTCGCGACATGCTGCACCATCTCGCCGATCGCGCGCTCGAACTCGCCGGCCAGCCGCGCCATGTCCTGGCGTCGGCGCTGGTCCTGCTCGGCCCGCGCCCGCTCGGTCTCGGCCTGGCGTTCGGCGTCGGCGCGGCGCTTGGCCTCGG
This sequence comes from Rhodospirillales bacterium, assembly GCA_016792605.1. Taxonomy (GTDB): domain Bacteria; phylum Pseudomonadota; class Alphaproteobacteria; order JAEULC01; family JAEULC01; genus JAEULC01. Next base: position 3,061 of record JAEULC010000114.1, on the reverse strand, counting down.
CCATCTGGGTCTCGGCTTCCGCCTGCTTGCGCCGCGCGGTCTCGCCCGCGGCCTGCGCGACCTCGAGCTCGCGCAGCGACGACGAGGCCTTTTCCAGCGCCGCGCTGCGCTCGGCCTCGGTCGCCTCGATCGCGCGCAGGCTCTCCGACGCCTTGTCCAGCGCCGAGGCCATCATCGCGAAGGCCTTCTCGATCTGAAGGCACAGCCAGACCAGCACCGCGCATTCCACGACCACGACCACGGCATGGACCAGCACGCGGCCGAGATCGGCGCCGTCCGGAAACACCGCCGCGGGCAGCAGGTAGTTGAGCGACAGGTGGTGCAGCGCCGTCGCCGCCGCCGCGACCACGATCACACGCCAGTCGCAGAACGCCGCCAGGATCGCGAACACCGCGAAATAGTACATGTGCATGTCGATCTGCCACGGGCCAGCCATCGCCAGCACCAGGGCCGAGGCCATCACGACATAGGCGACCGCGACCGTCAGCCGCGTGACCGGCGCGATGGGGTCGCGCCACCACAGCAGCGTCGAGGCGCCGGCCGCGCCCAGGATCGCGATCCCCAGCGCCACACCCATGGTTCCGCGCGCCCAGCCGATGGCCAGGATCAGCGGCAGGTGGGCCCACAAGAGCGCCACGAGCGTATGCGCGGCCTGGCGGCGGAGCTGGACGAGATCGCGGGATGCGGACATGGGGTACCTCAGGACAGGTCGAATTGTTGCTTGCGCTTCAGGGTGAAGCAGCCGCGCAGGCCCAGGGGGTCGAAGACGACCCAGGCGCCGGCATCGTGCAGCCGCTCGGCCAGGCCCCGGCGCTCGCTCGCCAGCAGCCACAGGCCGGGAACGGGCGCCTCGGCGACCAGCCGCGCATCGCTGCGGTCGGCCAGCGCCGCGGCCGCCGCGATGCCGCCGCCGGGCTCCACCATCGCCACGACGAAGCGCGCGTCGCTCCGCGGCGCCGCCACGTGGGCGATGAGGGCGAACAGCGACAAAACCGCCATCGCGACGGCGGGGAGCAGTGACCGTTGCGGGAACATCTGAATGTCTCCTCACGCGGACTATCGCCGAGGAGTCTTAGCAATCTGTAAAGCAGGTTCTTGCCGAAAGATCTTTGGATTCAACGCGATCAATAATAGTGTCGATACCGTTGCACCGCAGGCGCCGACGCGGCAGGCCTGGGCCCCGTCCCTGCGCTAGGATGGTTCGATGCAACTCGGCGCGATCCTGCAATTGCTGGTCCTGCTGGCGGCCGCGAACGGGGCGCCGGTGCTCGCGAAGAAGATCCTGGGCCAGCGCTTCGCGCAGCCCCTGGATGGCGGGCGACTGTTCGTCGACGGCCGGCCGCTGTTCGGCGCCTCCAAGACCATACGCGGCATTGTCGTGGCCATTCTGGCGTCGACGCTGGCGGCGCCGCTCCTGGGGCTGGATTGGACGGTCGGCCTGCGGGTTGGCGTGTTCGCGATGCTGGGCGACCTGGTGTCCAGCTTCGTCAAGCGCCGGCTCGCCCTGCCGTCCAGCAGCATGGCGCTGGGAATCGACCAGGTGCCGGAGTCGCTCTTTCCCGCGCTTGCCTGCCGCGCGCTTCTGTCGCTGTCGGCCGTCGATATCGTCGCCACGGTCGCGGCCTTCTTCGTCGGCGAGCTGCTGCTGTCGCGGCTTCTCTATCGGCTGCACATCCGCGACCGGCCGTACTGACCGGCCGGGGCTAGCTGCGCCGCAACTCGTGCAAGGTGATCTCCGGCGGGCAGTTCAGCCGCACCGGCACGATGCTGGAGCCGACGCCGACCGAGGTGTAGCCGATCATCGCGTGGTAGCGCCAAGGCCCCGATCCCATCCGCCTGGGCAGCACCGAATCCAGCGTTACCGGAATCGATCCGGGCAGGCAGATCTGCCCGCCATGCGTGTGCCCGGCCAGCAGGACGGTGAACCCCGCATGCGCCGCCTGGCGATAGATCTCCGGGGTGTGCGACAGCAGGATGGACAGTTCATCGTGCGGGATGCGGTCCGCGGCCTTCTCGATATTGTCGACGCGAAAATAATGGGCATCGTCGATGCCGGCGAGATGGAGGCGCTGGCCTTCGCGCTCGATCGTCTCGCTCTCGTTCAACAGCATGCGAATGCCCATCGCCTCGAGGTCCGGCACCATCCGGATCGTGTCATGGTTGCCCAGGACGCCGTAGACCGGGCCCTTGAGGTGCGGTCGCAGCTTCGCCAGCCCCTCGATCGTCGCCTCGATCGGGCCGAAGGTCTTGCCGCGTAGGTCGCCGGTCAGGACGCAGACGTCGTAGTCGACGGTGCGCAGAAGCTCGGCTGCCCTGCGGAGCGCGCCCTGGTTCATGTCCACGTGCAGGTCGCTGAGATGCAGGATGGTGAACCCGTCGAAGGCGGCGGGCACCAGCGGCGACACGATCGGGTTGCGTCGCAGCTGGACGTTCTCGGCATTGCGGAGACCGCGCCAGTACAGGCCCGACAGCTGCAGGCACAGCCGTATGACCGCGTGGATCGAGTACCAGTTCTCGATGTGGAAGAAGTTGATGCCGTAGCCGAAGACGCGCGCCTCGTGGTCGCTTTCGATGCCCAGGCGCTGGCGCGCATGCACGCGGCCCAGGCGATGCTCCAATCTTGCGACGACGTCTTCGGTCATTGGCCGCCTCGCGGTGGCCGGGATCCCCCCGGCCCTGCCGGCCGCTAGCGTAGCGCCGCGGCGATGTTGCCGCCATCCACCGTCAGCACCGCGCCGGTGGTCTTGCGGGCGAGCGCCAGCGAGACGAAGGCGTCGGCCACGTCCTCGGCGCGCACCTCCCGCCCCAAGAGGTTGCCGGCCATGTAGTCGTGCTCGCTGAGGCCCCGCGCCTTCGAGCGGCTGGCGATCATGTCGCCGGTGAGCAGCCCGGAGCGGATGCGGTCGGCATTGACGGCATTGGCGGTGATGCCCTCGGCGCCGTAGTCCAGCGCGTATTGCCGCATCAGCGCCAGGGTCGCGGCCTTGGGCAGGCCGTAGGGGCCGAAATTCGGGCCGGGGTTGACCGCCTGCTTCGAGGCGTTGAACAGCAGCGCGCCGCC
>JAEULC010000350.1 GCA_016792605.1 Rhodospirillales bacterium | reverse complement strand
CGCCGGCGACAAGACGCAGGTGACGAAGAAGCTCGCGTCCAAGCACCTGAACCTGGACTTCGCCGGCGACGTGACGATGAAGCAGACGGTCGCGGCCGCCGGCACGGTCAACGTGTCGACGCCGTCGATCAAGGACCTGGCCGCCTGGGCCGGCAAGCCGCTCGCCGACGTGAAGCCGAACACGATGGGCAAGTTCTCGGTCCAGGGCAAACTCGCCATGACCGACAAGAAGTTCGACTTCACCGACGCCAAGATCGCGGTCGACGCGATCAACGCGACGGGCGCGCTGTCGGTCAACAACACCAGCCCGGCGAAGCCGGTCGTCACCGGCAAGCTCGACGTCGACAAGCTCGACCTCAACCCCTACCTGGGGCCGGAGCAGCCGGCGGCGGCGCAGCCCGCCGGCGGCGGCGGCGCGCAGCAGGACTGGCCGAACGATCCGATCGACCTCGGGGCGCTGAAGACCTTCGACGCCGACCTGGCCTTGAGCGCGGGCGAGATCATCGTGCGCAAGATCAAGACCGGCAAGGCGACGCTGAACCTGGCGGTCAAGGGCGGCGTGGCGACGATCGCCGCGGCGATCCCGAAGCCGGGCCTCTACGAGGGCGGCGCGGACCTGACGGTCGTCGCCAACGCCAACAGCAACGCCTACGAGGTCAAGTCCAAGATGGCGGACGTCAATGCCGAGGCGTACCTGAAGGCCGCCAACGACATGGACAAGCTCTCGGGCCGTCTCCAGAACGAGCTGTCGGTCACCGGCCGCGGCCAGAGCCAGAAGCAGATCGTGTCGTCGCTGGGCGGCAACGGCAGCTTCAAGTTCACCGACGGCGCGATCAAGGGCATCGACCTGGCGGGCATCGCGCGCCAGCTCGAGGAAGTCGGCAAGGGCGGCGTGACGCTCGACCCGTCGAAGATGATCGGCGGGTTCAAGAACCTGTTCGGCGGCGGCGGCGCCTCGGAGAAGACCGACTTCGCCGAGCTGGGCGCCACCTACACCATCGCCAACGGCATCCTGACCAACAAGGACATGGCGCTGAAGTCGCCCTTCGTGCGGGTGACCGGCGAGGGCACCGTGTCGATGCCGCCCAAGACGATGGACTACAAGGTCAACATCGCCGCGGTCGCGACCAAGGAAGGCCAGGGCGGCGCCCAGCAGGGCGGCGTCGGCATCCCGGTGAACTGCAAGGGAACGTGGGCGCAGCCGAACTGCGCGCCCGACCTCGCCGGCATGTTCATGGGCGACCCGACCAAGCTGCTGAAGGGCCTTCCCGGCCTCGGCGGCGGCCTGCCGGGCCTGGGCGGCGCGGCGGGTGGCGGCCTGCCGATCCCGGGCGGCGCAGGCGGCGCGCTGCCGGGCGGCGTCAAGTTGCCGGCCGGCATTCCCGGCGCCGGCGGCGGCGCCTCGGGCGGCGGTCTTCCGGGCGTCGGCTCGATCCCGGGCCTCGGCGGGGCCACGGGCGGTGCTGCGGCTCCCGCGGCCGGCGGCGCGGCGGCTCCGGCGGCTCCGGCCGCGGCTCCGGCGGCTCCGGCCGCGGGCGGCGGCCTGCCGGGCGGGTTGCAGAACCTGATCAAGAAGCCGTAATCGCTTCGCCAGCGACACGACCAAGGCCGGGCCGCCGCGAGGCGCCCGGCCTTTTTCCTGCCCAAGGCGTGCATTGATAAAGACATCGAAAGATGCCATTATTCGTGCCTCACGGAGGCTGCCGACCATGCGCACCACCCTGGCTATCGACGACGTCTTGCTCGAGCGGGCCCGGCGCCTGTCCGGCGTCCAGGAGAAATCGGCCATCGTGCGCGAGGGACTGAAGGCGCTGATCGAACGCGAGAGCGCCCGTCGCTTGGCGCGGCTGGGCGGCAGCGAGCTGCACCTGAAGCCCATTCCGCGCCGACGCGCAAAGCCTGCCGGCTGACTCCGTGATCCTGGTCGACACGTCGATCTGGGTCGATCACTTGCGCCATGCGGACGCGACACTCGTGGCGCGCCTCACCGACAGTCGCGTGCTGGCGCACCCCTTCGTGATCGGCGAGCTTGCTCTGGGCAATCTGCGCAATCGCGACGAAGTGCTGCGCCTGCTGGGCGAACTTCCCGGCGCTACGACCGCCACCGACGACGAGACACTGGCGTTCATCGCACGGCATCGCCTGATGGGCTCGGGCATCGGTTACATCGATGCTCACCTGCTCACGAGCGTGGCGCTGACCCCATCTGCGCGGCTGTGGACGCGGGACTACCGGCTGGACGCGGTCGCGCGAAAACTCTCCCTGGCCGAGCAAGGGAAATAGCCGAGGCGGAGACGTATCATGCCCCCGATCGATGCCGTCCTGACCAATGCGCTGCTGCCCGACGGGCGGCGCGCCGACATCGCGCTTGCCCAGGGCAGGATCGCGGCGCTCGCCGACGCTGGCGGCACGACGAGCGCGCCGACGCTCGACCTGCAGAACGCGCTCGTCCTGCCGGGCCTGGTCGACGGGCACCTGCACCTGGACAAGACGCTCATCGGTCTGCCCTGGATGGGCCACGCGGCCGAGCCCAACCGGATGAGCCGGATCGAGACCGACAAGAAGATCCTGCCGCACCTGCCGCTCAAGACAGCCGAGCGCGCGGCGAACCTGATCAGGCTCTGCGCCGCCCAGGGCTCGGCGCATCTGCGGACCCATGTCGACATCGACCTCGAGGGCAAGCTCTCCAAGCTCGAGGGCGTGCTCGAAGCGCGCGACGCGTGCCGCGACTACGCGACGGTCCAGATCGTGGCCTTCCCGCAATCCGGCGTCATGCGCCGGCCCGGCACGCTCGACCTGCTGGACCAGGCCGTGCGCGCGGGCGCCGACCTCGTCGGCGGCATCGACCCGCTGGAGATCGACCGCGACCCCAAGGGCCAGCTCGACGGCATCTTCAAGATCGCCGAGCGCCACGGCGTCGGCCTGGACATCCACCTGCACGAGCCCGGCGCCATGGGCCTGTTCAACGTGCAGGAGATCTGCCTGCGCACCAGGGCCGCGGGGCTGAACGGCAAGGTGACGATCAGCCACGGCTTCTGCCTGGGCGACCTGGCCGAAAGCAAGCAGCGCGAAACAGCCGATCTCATGGCCAAGGCCGGCGTGATGCTGGTGACGCATGGCGCGGCAGGCCTCAACCTGCCGCCGATCGCGCTGCTGCGCGATATGGGCGTCACCGTCTTCGCCGGCAACGACGACATCCGCGACACCTGGTCGCCCTACGGCAACGCCGACATGCTGGAGCGCGCAGCCTTGATCGGCTGGCGCGCCGATTTCCGCCGCGACGACCAGGTGATGATCGCCTGGGACCTGGCGACCGCGTCCGGCGCCAGAGCGCTGGGCATCCCGGACTACGGCCTTGCCGTCGGCGCCGCCGCGAACTTCGTCACGCTCTGCGCGACGTGCATCCCCGAGGCCGTCGCGGCCCACCCGCCGCGCCACCTGGTGTTCCACCGCGGCAAGGTCGTCGCCGCGCATGGCCACGCGCTCGACCGCCCCGCCGATCCGGCGGCGTACGCCAAGCGGAACTAGCGCGGCGCGCGATAGGTGATGCCGTTCGGGCCGCGCCCGGCCTTGAACGTGTTGACGGCCTGCAGTGTCGCCGTGTCGATGGCCGTGACGCTGTTGTCCACGATGTTGCTGACGAAGGCCCGCGTGCCGTCGTCGCTAACCACGACGCCATGTGCGCCGCTTCCGGCCGTAATCGTCGCCACCGGCTGCAGCGTGTCGGCGGCGATGACCGAGACCGTGTTGTCCGGGCGCTTCGCGGTGCCCTGGTTGGCGACGTAGACGTGGCGCCCGTCGGGCGTCGCGTAGACCTGGACCGGGTTGCGCCCGACCGCGGCCTTGCCCACCACGCGCCGCGTGCTGGTGTCGATTGCCGCCACCCTGGCTTCGCCATGGAGCGAGACGAACACCCGGCTTCCGTCCGGCGTGAAGCCCACCTGGACCGGCGACTTGCCGACCGCGACGCGCGCCACCTCGGCCCGCGCGGCGACATCGATCACCGAGACCGACGCATCCTTCATGTTGGCGACGTAAAGCTCGCGCCCATCGGGGCTGAGGCGCAGTCCGTGCGGATAGGCGCCGGCGCCGATGCGCGCGGCGACCTGGCGCGCGGCAAGGTCCACCACCAGCACGGCGTTCTCCGCCGAGTCGGTCACGAAGGCGAAGGCCCCCGCCTTGTCGGTGACGACATGCGCGGGGTGCGGGCCCAGCGGAATCTCGGCGACCGTCGCCAGCGCCGCGGCGGTCGCGTCCAGCACCACGAGCATCCCGCCGCCGTGATGTGCCGCATGGCCTTTGCGCCGCTTCGGTCCGTGCGCGGCGTCGCCCGCGTCCGCACGCATGCCGGTCGCCAGCACCTGCCGTCCGTCGCCGGTGACCTGGACATTGTGCGGCAGGACGGCGATGGGCCGCGTGTCAACACGGCCGCTGGTCAGGTCGATCGCGCTGATCGACCCGCCGGTCTCGTCGGCCGTGAAGACCGTTCCCGCGGATTGCGCCGCCGCGCCGCCGGCATAGGCGAGCAGCACCGCAGCGAGGGCGGCGGCCTGAAGCCGCAGGAACAGGGCGGGCATCGCTCGAAGCAGCGCCATCGCGAACCTCCCTTGAAGCCTGGGCGCCCGACACTGCCGCAAAGCGCGCGGCGCAGCCGAACGGCAAGGTGTTTTCTAAATAAGTATTCTTATTGCCACATTGATCTGCATCAACCGCGCGCCGCAGGACACCGACCGCGCCTTGTTCCTCTTCCGCTGCTTCGCGACGGGAGAGGGACTTGATGCTCACGCCGCGTCCGCCCGGTTCCCGCGCCCCAGGTTGCAGGTGCGGCAGAACGTGCGCAGGTTCGACGCCTCGGTGCGCCCGCCCTTCGAGAACGGCAGCAGGTGATCGACCTGCAGCACGCAGTCCGGGCTCGCCGCCGGGCCGTCGCCGCACAGCACGCAGCGGAAGCGGTCGCGCTGCATCACGCGCAGGCGCAGGCTTGGCCGCGCGCCGCGCCGTTCCTCGTCGCGCAGCCGCCGCGCCAGGTCGGGATCGGGCGGCACGAAGGGCGGGTCGGCGCCGGCGGCGTTGCGGCGCAGGGCGAAGACCGTCAGCGCGCGGCGCCAGGTACCGTGGCGCTTGATGTAGACATGCGCGGCGATGGTCGACGGCGCGCGCGCCATCTCGACCTGGCGCGGCGGGCGGCCATGATGCCGCCAGGCCACCTCGAGGTTGGCGAAGCATTCCGCCTCGGTGTACCGGCGTGCAAAGCGCGAGGGTCGCAGTCCCGCGGCCAGCAGCGCGTTCCTGAACGGCCCGAAGCGCTTGTAGAACACCATCACGGACAGATGCGCGCTGGCGTTGACCTGCTTCACCGTCACCGTGTCGCGCCCGTTCGCGGCGGCGATGGCGCGCAGCTCGACCAGCAACGCGTCGTTCGACCACGTCCTCGATACCCGGCGGCGGAACTTGTCGGTCACCGGCCGGCCGCTGTAGCGGTGCGCGAGGCCGGCCTGTTCCAGCGCCGTGCGCCACAGGCCGAACCGGCGCAGCACCACGTTCCACCCCATGCGCGAGTGCAGGTGGAAGCGATCGAAGGTGAGCACGGGATGCTCGACCAGCGCGGCGACGCGCCGAAGCTCGTGCAGCACGTCGTCCCTGGAGTAGACCGGCCGCTGCTTCGGCCGGTACTGGATATCGTTCGGGCGGTAGAGCCGGTGCAGCGATCCGTTCACGGGATCGCCACCGGTGGCGCGGAGCCCCGGCAGCCGGGATGGACCCGGTTGCCTCTCGCTCGACGCGCCCTGCACTATTTCAGCAGCGGCGATGTCCGGCGCCGGCGTTTCCGCCGCGCGCGCATCGCCCCCTATGTCGGTCATCGTCTTTTCATGGTCCTCGCTGGTCCGGTTGCAGTGTCCGCAAATGCTACCGCACGACTCGATTCTGGTAAGGGGGAGTCCCGAAATAATTTCTGGACCTTGCGGAACAAGGAGTTAGGTTTTCGACCCCGCGCGCCTGGCGCGACCGGGCGGGCAGGCGCGGATCGCGGGGCCTGCAAAGGGAGAACATCCGATGAAAGGAAGCTGCCACTGCGGCAAGGTCGCCTACACGGCCGACATCGCGCCGACCGAGGCCTTCCTGTGCAACTGCTCGCTGTGCCGGCGCAAGGGCTACCTGCTGGCGCCGGTCTCGGGCGACGCCTTCGTGCTGGAGCGCGGTCAGGGCGAGACGACGGTCTACAGGTTCAACACGCACCGCATCGAGCACCACACCTGCACGACCTGCGGCTGCGCGCCATTTTCGCGCGGGCCGGGAAGGGACGGCAAGCCGATGGTGATGGTCAACCTGCGCTGCGCCGAGGACATCGACCTGGCGACGGTAAAGCCGATCGCGTTCGACGGCGCCAACAAGCTGTGACGGCGCGCGGCGCTAGGACTGGCCGCCGGCCTCGTCGCCCCAGAGTTCCTTCAGCCGCTTCGCGCGGCCGCAGCCGGTGCTGTAGTATTTATAGCGCAGCGGATTCTTCAGGTAGTAGTCCTGGTGGTAGTCCTCGGCCGGGTAGAAGGTCGTGGCCGCCGTGATCTCGGTGACGATCTTGGACTTGAACCGGCCGGACTGGTCGAGCGCCGCCTTCTGCGCCTCGGCGAGCTTCTTCTCGTCCTCGGTCGCGTAGAAGATGCCCGGGCGGTACTGCGTGCCCTTGTCGCAGAACTGGCCGTCGGCGGTCAGCGGGTCGTGGTTGCGCCAGAACACCTGCAGCAGCTTGTCGTAGCCGACCTTGGCGGGATCGTAGACGATCTTCAGCGCCTCGGTGTGGCCGGTCGTGCCCGCCGAGACGTCCTTGTAGGTCGGGTTGACGCGCAGCCCGCCGATATAGCCCGAGGTGGTGGAGACCACGCCGTCGATGTTGTCGAAGGGCGGCTCCATGCACCAGAAGCAGCCGCCGGCGAAGATCGCGGTCGCGGTCTTCTCCGGCATCGGCTTGGCGGGCGCCTGCTGCGCGACCGC
>JAEULC010000319.1 GCA_016792605.1 Rhodospirillales bacterium | reverse complement strand
CGCGAGATCTACGACCAGGCGCTGTGGGCCGAAGAGGTCGGCCTGCACTCGGCCTGGGTCGGCGAGCACCACTTCAACCTTCTGGGCGTCAATGCCTGCCCCAACATGCTGCTGGCGCAGATCGCCGGCGCGACCAGGCGCATCCGCCTGGCGCCGGCCGTGGTGCTGCTGCCGGTCCACCACCCGCTGCACGTAGCCGAGGAATGGGCGACGCTTGACCTGCTGTCGGGCGGCCGGGTCGATTTCGCCGCCGGGCGCGGCTACGACAAGCTGGAATACGGGCCGTTCGGCGCCGACTTCGCGCGCTCCTCCGAGATCTTCGCCGAGGGCATGGAGGTCCTGTGGCGCGCCTGGACCGAGCCGGGCAAGTGGTCGCACCAGGGCCAGTTCTACAGCTTCGACAACATCGAGGTGCGCCCCAGGCCGGTGCAGAGCCCCTTGCGCCCCTACGTCGCCTGCTTCTCGCGGCCGTCGATGGAGCTGGCGGCGAAGTGGGACTGGAACATCATCTACGCGCCCTTCGCCGCGGCGATGGTCTACGGCTCGCTGGCCGACGCGGTGCGCGTCTACCGCGAGGAGTGCGAGACCAGGCACCAGCGCCCGGGACGGCGCGCCATGTGCTCCTACTTCGTCCACATCGCCGACACGCCGGCCGAGGAAGCCTACGGTCGCGAGGCGCTGATCCGCTACTTCCACGACGCGCTGATCTCGGCTTTCCCCAGCGACCCGGCCAAGGTGCCGCCGACCTACAAGTATTTCCTCGAGATCGTCGACATCCTGAAGAACATGAAGCCGGAGAGCCTGACGTCGAAGTCGGTGCTGGTCGGCTCGCCGCAGAAGATCATCGACGACCTGAAGTCGGTCGAGCGCGCCGGCATCGGCGAGGTAATCCTCTACTTCAACTACGGCCTCAAGCCGCATGCCATGGTGAAGGAGCAGATGCAGCGCTTCATGCAGCAAGTCGCCCCGGCCTTCGACGGCGCGCACCGGCGCATCGCCGCGTAGCGATGAAGCCGCTCGACGACTACCTGCCCTACCTGCTCAACCGCGCCGGCGCGCGCATCGCCGCGGCCTTCACCGAGGTGGTGCGCGGCTACGGCATCACGCTGCCGATGTGGCGCGTGCTGGCGGCCTTGAACGAGGCCGACGGCCAGCGCATGGGCGAGCTGGCCGAGCGGACCTCGATCGACGCCTCGACCCTCTCCCGGGTGATCGACGCCATGCAGCGCCAGGGCCTGGTCGCCCGCCAGCGGCAAGACCAGGACCAGCGCAGCGTCACCGTCCATCGCGCCCCGGCGGGCGCCGAGCTGACCCAGAAGATCGTGCCGCTGGCGCTGCACTACGAGACCGCGGCGCTCATCGGCTTCTCCGGCCCGCAGGCCAAGCTTCTGAAGCGGATGCTGACCCAGGTCTTCCGCAACATCGACGCGCTGGAAGAAGAGCAGCGCCAGGCGGAGGCCCGCGCGGGCTAGCGATTAACGCTTCGCCGCCAAGCCGCCGCGCATCGGCCACAATCCGCGAGCCGCCGCCTTCACTCCGGCGACGGAATGCCCCGGCGCGGACCTCACCGCGCCATGGCGCCCTGGTCAGATCGCGTCGTCCGGGAAATTTCGCCCGGACCCGATTTGAAGGGGATACCGCCATCATGCTTGCCGCATCCGCCGCCGGGCCTCGCCCCGGCCGCACCGCTGCATTTCAAGCCTCCACCCTGGCCAGTCAGGCGCTGAACGCCCTGCTGGCCTTTTTGCTGCTCGTCGCCTGCCTGGGCTGGAGCATCGCGGGCTGGGCCGCGCCCGGGCTGGGATCGCCCGGCGGGTCGCAGACCTTCCGCAAGCCCGGCGACGCCCAGCGCGGCGAACTGCTCTACCGCGACAAGGGCGGGGTGCTGTGGCAGGCCGTGCCGCTGCTGTCGACCGAGGTCGAGATCGGCGTCGGCGGCGCCGCGGCGCGCGTCGCGCTGGTGCAGCGGTTCAAGAACGCTTCCAGCGCGTGGCTGGAGGGCGTCTATGTCTTCCCGCTGCCCGAGACCGCCGCGGTCGACAGCCTGCGCATCCGCATCGGCGAACGGGTGATTGAGGGCCGCATCGCCGAGCGCCAGCAGGCCAAGAAGGAATACGAGCAGGCGCGGGCCGCGGGCCAGCGCGCGGGGCTGGTCGAGCAGGAGCGCCCGAACATCTTCACCACGTCGGTCGCCAATATCGGCCCGGGCGAGGAGATCGAGGTGCGGCTCGGCTATGCCCAGACCGTCGAGCGCGCGGGCCTGACCTTCCGCCTGCGCTTCCCGATGGTCGTCGGCCCGCGCTACACCGGCCAGGACCAGGCCCTGCTCGGCGCCAGCACCGGCCCGACAACGACAACGACGCGCGTGCCGGACGCCCACCGGATCACGCCGCCGGTGATGAACCCGGCCCACGGGCCGATCAACCCGGTCGAGATCGCCGTGCGCCTGGACCCCGGCTTCCCGATCAGCCGCGTCAACAGCCCGTTCCACGCGATCGACAGCAAGGCGCTCACCAATCGCGTCTGGACCATCGCGCTGGCCGACGGCGCCATCCCCGCCGACCGCGACTTCGAGCTGGAATGGACGCCGGCCGCGTCGACCGAGCCGCTGGCGCGCGTCTTCGCCGAGACCCAGCCCGAGGCGCGCTACGCGCTCTTGACCGTCATGCCGCCGAGCGCCGCCGCGCCGGCGGAGCCGACGCTGCCACGCGAAGCGATCTTCATCATCGACACCTCGGGCTCGATGGAGGGCGAGTCGATCGTCCAGGCGCGCCAGGCACTGAGCCTCGCCCTGTCGCGGCTGAAACCCGCCGACCGCTTCAACGTGATCGAGTTCAACAGCCGCGCCCGGCGCTTGTTTGCGCGCGCCGAAGTGGCGACGCCGGCGCAGGTCCGCTACGCCCAGGGCTGGGTCGAGGCGCTGAAGGCCAATGGCGGCACCGAGATGCGCCAGGCGCTGGACCTGGCGCTGGACGGCAATAGCGACCCGACTCGGCTGCGCCAGATCGTGTTCCTGACTGACGGCGCGGTCGGCAACGAGGCGGACCTGTTCGCGCAGGTGACCGAGCGCCTGGGCGACACGCGCCTGTTCACCGTCGGCATCGGCTCGGCGCCGAACGGCTACTTCATGCGCAAGGCGGCCGAGGTGGGGCGCGGCAGCGCGGTGTTCATCGGCAAGCCCGAGCAGGTAGCCGAGCGCATGGGCGAGCTGTTCCGCCGCCTGGAGCGCCCGGCGATGACCGACCTGGCTGTGGCCTGGCCCGGTGTGGCGACGGACTCGCTGCCCAACCCGCTGCCCGACCTCTATGACGGCGAGCCTGTTGTGCTGGCTGCGCGCCTGCCGGCCGGCACGGCGGGGCCGGTCGTGCTGACCGGCAGGATCGGCGGCAAGCCCTGGCGCGCCGACCTGACGCTGGCCGCGAACGACGACCCGCCCGCCGGCGTGCCGTCCCTGTGGGCGCGGCGCAAGGTCGAGGCGCTGGAGGACACCGCCTATGCCGGCGCCAAGGGCGAGCAGATCCGCGACCAGGTGATCCAGGTGGCGCTGAGCCACAGCCTGGTCACCAGGTACACCAGCCTGGTCGCGGTCGACGCGACGCCGGCACGGCCGGAAGACGCCCGGCTCGGCGGCGGCGCGATGCCGACCAACCTGCCCAAGGGCTGGAGCTACGACGCGCTGTTCGGCGAGGCCGCGCCGCCGCAGCCGCAGCCCACCAGGGGCGGCGTGCAGCCCATCCGCCATGTCGCCGCGCCGGCGCCCTCGCTGCTCAGCCAGACCGTCGCCGACCGGTTCCAGGCGCAGCAGGCCGCGGCGAGCCAGGCCGCGGCCGGCGCCACCCCCACGAGCCAGCCGATCGCCCTGCCGCAGACCGCGACGCCGGCGGCGCTGTTGATGCTGACCGGGGCGATGCTGCTGGGCCTGGCCGGCTTCATTGCCTACACGGTGCGCAGGAAGGAGGTGTAGGTGAGCGTTCACTCACTTCGGGCCGGAGGCCGGGGCGATGCGCGGCTGGCGCGCGTCGCCCTGGCGATTGCGCTCGCCTTCGCGCTGGCGGGCGTGGCCGTCCTGGGCAAGGGCCTCTACATCCACGCCAAGGCCGCCCTGGCCCAGGTGCTGATCCACGTGGCCTGGGCGGAGCGCCTGGCCGGCACGGCGGCGCAGCCCAAGCCCTGGCCCTGGGCCGACACCCATCCCGTCGCGCGGCTCACCATGCCGCGCCTGGGCGTCGACCAGATCGTGCTGGCCGGCGCCACGGGCCGCACCCTGGCCTTCGGGCCGGCCGCGGTCCAGGGGCTGGGGCTCGCCGCGACGACCGTGCTGTCGGGCCACCGCGACACCCACTTCGCCTTCCTGCGCGACCTCGTGCCCGGCGACGACCTCGCCCTGCAGGGCGCGGACGGCGTCACGCAACGCTATAGCGTTGCATCGGGCGCGATCGTGCATGAAGGCGATGTGCGGCTGGCGGAGTCCGACGCGCCGACGCTGGTGCTGGCGACCTGCTGGCCCTTCGACGCGATCGATCCGGGAACGCCCTGGCGCTACCTGGTGACCGCCGTGGCGAAGAGATAGTCCTTGCCCTTCGGATCGCGCTGCGGCCGTTCGGCGAGGCCGCAACTTCGCAACAATGCGCGTGCCTGGCCCAGGTTTTGCGGCGCGATCTCGATCTGCAAGTAGACGTCATTGCCGGAGAGCAGGGCCGTCATGCCCTGGAGCGCCTGCAGCTCGTAGCCCTCGATGTCCATCTTGATCGCCATCCGGCGGCCTTTCCAGGGATAGAGCCCGTCCAGCGCCACGACCGGCACGGCGATCTCGACGCTGCCGGCTACAGGCTCGGCCATGCCGCTGAGCGCGGTGCTGAAGTCCTTGCCGTCGCGCTGGGCGAAGAGCGTGCCCTCGGCCGCCGTCGCGCCGACCGCCTCGCCGCGCACCCTGACGCGCGTTTCGAGCGCGTTCAGGAACAAGTTGGCATGGAGCTGCGCCAGGTTGCGCGGGTCGGGCTCGAAGGCGTTCACCTCGGCCTGGGTGCCGCGCGCCACCGCGACGCTGTAGAGGCCGATGTTCGCGCCGATGTCGAGAAACGCGTCGCGCCCCTTGGCCTCGGCGACGAAGGCGGCGATGGCGTCGGCCTCGTAGCCGCCCTTCAGCACGATTTCGCGGTCGATGTAGTTGCGCGGGTCGAGCAGCAGCCTGGTGCCGTCGGCCATGGTCCAGGGGATCGCGCCGCCGAGCCGCGCTGCCGCCCAGCGCACCAGCGCCTTGCGCCCGTGGCGGAATGGATAGCCGGCGATGAGGCCCTGCAGGAGCGCGTCGGCGAAGGATCCCATGCCGCGGGTCAGGCCGGCAGGCGGGCGCAGGCGCGCAGGCCGCCGCGCGGCGAGTCGTCCAGCGTCAGCTCGCCGCCGTGCCCGCGCAGCACGTCGCGCGCGATGGTGAGGCCGAGGCCGACGCCGCCGGTCTCGGGGTTGCGCGAGCTCTCGAGGCGGAAGAAGGGCCGGAAGACGTCCTCGCGCTGCTCGGGCGGGATGCCCGGTCCGTCGTCGTCGACCAGGATCTCGACCGCGTCGGCGCGCCTTGCCGCCGAGACCCAGACGCGCTTGCCGTAGCGCCCGGCATTGGCGATCAGGTTGCCGATCGAGCGGCGCAGCGCCTGCGGCCGCACCGGCAGGTGGATCGCGCCCTCGACCGCAAGCTCGACCTTGGTACCCTCGCGCCGCGCCGCGGAAACCACGTCGGCCAGGAGCTCGGAGAGCTCGGTCGGCACCGGCGTCTCGCCACCCTCGCCGCGCGCGAAGGCCAGGTAGCCCTCGACCATCTTCTCCATCTCGACCACGTCGGCCTTCAGGTCGTCGACCTCGGACGACGGCCCCAGCATGGCGAGCTGCAGCTTCATGCGGGTGAGTGGCGTGCGCAGGTCGTGCGACACGCCCGAGAGCATGTCGGTGCGCTGCTGCAGCTGGCGCCTGATGCGGTCGCGCATCTCCAGGAAGGCCGCCGCGGCCTGTCGCACCTCGACCGCGCCTTCCAGGCGGAAGTCCGGTACGTCGCGGCCCTTGCCGAAGCGGTCGGCGGCGATCGCCAGGCGGCGGATCGGCCGCACCTGGTTGCGCATGAAGATCGTCGCCACCGCGAACAGCACCAGCGACGATCCCACCATCCACAGGATAAAGATGTAGGTCGTCGAACTGAACAGGCGCTGGCGCGGCACCGACACGTCGAGCACCCCGTCGGCGAGCTGCACCTGCACGCCGACCTCGCGCTCGCCACTCTCGGGCCAGATGATGTGGAACGGGCGGCGCACGCGCTCGCGGATCGAATCGCGCAGGATGTCGTCCAGCGAGCCCACCAGGTCGACCGGCGGCTGGTTGGGCAGGATCTCGCCCTTGTGGAAGTCCAGGCGCAGCTCGGTGTGCCACTGCGTCAGCACCGCCACCTGCTCGCGCTCGGCGTCGGTGCGCGCCAGGCCGCGCTGGTCGATCGCCATGGCGATGTCGCCGGCCACGCCCAGCGCCAGGCGCTTGGTCATCGTGTACCAGTGCCGGTCGTAGAACACCCAGGTCGAGATCACCTGCAACAGCAGCAGCGGCATGATGATGATCAGCAGCGACCGGCCGAGCATCGTGTGCGGCAGGATGCGCTTCAGCCAGCGCGTGACGGGCATCGGCATCCTAGTCCGGCCCCATCAATCCGGCCTCAGCACGTAGCCGCGGCCGCGCACGGTCTGCAGGTAGCGCGGGAGCTTCGGGTCGGGCTCGACCTTGCGCCGGAGGCGCGTCACCTGCACGTCGACCGCGCGCACCCCGCCGGCGATGGCGCCGCGCTCGGTCAGGGTCTCGCGGCTGATGATCTCGCCGGGCTGCTCGGCCAGGAGACGCAGCAGGCTCGCCTCGGCGGTGGTCAGGCACACCGCCTGTTCGCCGCGCAGCAGCACCATGCGCAGCGGGTCGAAGCGCAGCTCGCCCAGCTTGACCTCGGCCGGCGGCGGCGTCGCCGGCGTAGGCTCGGTCGTGGAGGGCGCGGCGGCGCGGCGCAGCAGGGATTTCAGGCGCAGGACGAGCTCGCGCGGCTCGAACGGCTTGGGCAGGTAGTCGTCGGCGCCGCGCTCCAGCCCCTCGATGCGGTTGTCGGTCTCGCCCAGCGCGGTCAGCATCAGGATCGGCACGGCGCTGGTCTGGCGCAGCGACTGGGTGAGCTGGAAGCCGTTCTCGCCCGGCATCATCACGTCGAGCACCAGGAGGTCGAAGCTGAGGCTTTCGAGCTGCTTGCGCGCCTCCTCGGCCGAGCCGGCGGTCGAGACCCGGAATCCCTGGTCGGACAGGAACTTGCGCAACAGCCCGCGCAGGCGGGTGTCGTCGTCCACGACCAGGATGTGCGGCGCGTCCTCGCTCATGGCGGCAGTATAGCGGAGGCCAGGGGCAGGTCAGTAACGCCTTAGGCCGGCTGGGCCTTGCCGCGCGGCGGCTCGGCCGCCTCCCCGTCCGCCTTGCCGGGCTGCGCCGCGGCCTGTCCCTGGCCAGCGCGCTGGTCGAAGCGGTGGCGGTCTTCTTCCTGGCCGATGATGCCCAACATCACCTTGCGGAAGCCCTCGACCGCCTGGGCCCCGGCGGCGCGGTAGGCGCGGGCGATACGGGCGCGCTGCTCGGCCGAAAGCTGGCGCTCCAGGTCGGCGCCCTTCTCGGTCAGGTACAGCAGGCGCTGGCGGCGGTCGCGCGGCCCGGTCTTCTGCACGACGAAGCCCTGGTCGACGAGCTGGCTCAGGACGCGGCTTAGGCTCTGCTTGGTGATGCGCAAGATGGCGAGCAGCTCGCCCACGGTCATGCCGGGGTCGCGGCCGACGAAGTAGATCACGCGATGGTGCGCGCGGCCGAAGCCGAACTTCTCCAGGATGGCGTCGGGCTCGGCGGTGAAGTCGCGATAGGCGAAGAACAGCAGCTCGATGCCCTGCCGCAACTCCTCGTCGCGGAGAAACAGGAGGTTCAAGCCAGGGGCGTTCATGTCAGCCATGTTGACATTTATGACTCAGAATGTTACCCAAGGCAAGCGTAAAGCGACATTCTATGTCTCTTCGCGATGGATTTGGCGGGGCTAACCCCCGGAAACCCCTGCCAGAGTCCCCGCCGACCTGGACCGACTGACAGCTTGAGGAAAGGCCCCCGTCCCATGTCCACGAAACCCTTCGACGATCGCGACGGCTTCATCTGGTACGACGGCAAGCTCGTGCCCTGGCGCGAGGCCAACCTGCACGTCCTGACCCACGCCATGCACTACGCGTCGTCGGTCTTCGAGGGCGAGCGCGCCTATAACGGCCATATCTTCAAGCTGCGCGAGCACACCGACCGCCTGATCAAGTCGGGCGAGATCCTGGGCTTCAAGATTCCCTATACGGCCGACGAGATCGACGCGGCCTGCAACGCGACGCTGAAGGCCAACAACCTGGTCGACGCCTATGTGCGCCCGGTGGCGTGGCGCGGCAGCGAGATGATGGGCGTCTCGGCCCAGTCCTCGAGGATCCACCTGGCGATCGCGGTGTGGGAGTGGCCGGCCTATTTCTCGCCCGAGGCGAAGATGAAGGGCATCCGGCTCGCCTGGGCCAAGTATCGCCGCCCCGACCCGCGAACCGCGCCGACCGCCAGCAAGGCCGCGGGCCTGTACATGATCTGCACCATCTCGAAGCACGAGGCCGAGGCCGCGGGGTACAACGACGCGCTGATGCTCGACTATCGCGGCCAGATCGCCGAGGCGACCGGCGCCAACGTGTTCCTGGTGCAGAACGGCGAGATCCACACGCCGAAGCCCGACTGCTTCCTCGACGGCATCACCCGCCGGACCATCATCGGCCTGGCGCGCGCGCGCCAGATCAAGGTGGTCGAGCGCGCGATCATGCCGGAGGAACTGGCCAAGACCCAGGAGGTGTTCCTGACCGGCACCGCCGCGGAAGTGACGCCGGTGTCGGAGATCGGCGAGTACAAGTTCACGCCCGGCACGATCTGCCGCCAGATGGTCGAGGACTTCGGCAAGCTGGTCCTGGAACCCGCCAAGTGGCAAAAACCCGCCGCGGCGTAACCAAAACTCCCGCCCGCGCCCCGCATCACCGGCGCATCGCGCTGGCGTTGCAGGGCGGGGGCGCGCTGGGCGCCTACCAGGCCGGCGTCTACCAGGCGCTCGACGAAGCCGGCTATGCGCTCGACAGCATCGCCGGCGTGTCGATCGGCGCGATCAACGCGGCGATCATCGCCGGCAACGCGCCGAAGGAGCGCCTGGACAGGCTCGGCCGGTTCTGGGAGCTGGTGTCGTCGAACAGCGGCTGGGTCGAGCCGCCGGTACCCGCGCCGATGCGCGAGGCCTTCGCCGAGTGGAGCTCGACGCTGACCACCGTGGTCGGCCGCCCCGGCTTCTTCGAGCCGCGCGTGCCGCCGCCCTGGCTCTTCCCGCCCAAGTTCTCCATGTCGACCAGCTACTACGACACGACGCCGCTGCGCGCGACGCTGGCGGAGCTGGTCGATTTCGACCGGCTGAACCATGACGGCATGCGCTTCAGCGTCGGCGCGGTCGAGGTGATGACCGGCAACTACGTGTTCTTCTGCAACTACCCGACCCAGCGCACCGACTCCAGGCAGGTCGCGATCGGGCCCGAGCACATCATGGCCAGCGGCGCCCTGCCGCCGGGCTTCCCGCCGGTCGAGATCGACGGCGCCTGGTACTGGGACGGCGGCATCGTGTCGAACACGCCGCTGAACCACCTTCTGGCCGAGACGCCGCGCGAGGGCACGCTGGCCTTCCAGGTCGACCTATTCAGTTCGCGCGGGCCGGTGCCGCTTAGCATCGCCGACGTGATGGAGCGGCAGAAGGACATCACCTATTCCAGCCGCACGCGCATGCTGACCGACATGGCGACGCAGCTCCACGCGCTGCGCTGCGCCGTCGCCGACGTGCTGGACATGCTGCCGGCCGACAAGGCCGGGCACCGCTCGGTCGAGAAGCTCAAGCGCTTCACCGCGGACTGCGTCTACGACGTGGTGCACCTGATCTATCGCAGCAAGTACGAGGAGGCGAGCTCGAAGGACTACGAGTTCTCGCGCGCCTCGATGCAGGACCGCTGGACCACCGGCCACGAGGACGCGCGCACGGCGCTCACCAAGCCCGACTGGCTGAAGCCGCCCGAGCGCGGCGACACGGTCCGCGTCTTCGACCCGCTGAAGCCGCCCCGGAACTAGCCCGGCGCTAGGCTGCCGCGCGCGCCTGCCTGTAGCAGCGCACCAGGACGGGATCGGTGCGGCCGCGCAATGTCTGCGGCTGTGGCAGGCCGAAGCCCACGAGGAACGCCGTGCCGCCCTGCGCCTCGGCCAGCTGCGCCAGGGCGTCGCTGACCACCAGGTCGACGTCGAGGTCGCGGGTCAAGGCCTCGAGCCGGCTGGCGACATTGACCGCGTCGCCGATCACCGCGAACTCGATGTGGCGGTCGCTGCCGACGTCGCCCAGCACGACCGGCCCGCTGTGGACGCCGATGCCGATATGGACCTCGGGCAGGCCGTCGGCGGTGCGGTCGCGGTTCCAGGCATCCATGCGGTCGAGCATCGCGCGGGCGCAGGCGAGCGCGTTGACCGCGTCCTGCGGCGTCGGCCTGGGGGTGCCGAAGGTCGCCATGACGCCGTCGCCCAGGTACTTGTCCAGCGTGCCGCCGAACTCGTAGACGGTCTGCTCCATGCGCAGGTGGAACTCGCGCAGCAGCGCGATGGCGCCGGCCGGGGGCAGCACCTCGCACTGCCGG
>JAEULC010000285.1 GCA_016792605.1 Rhodospirillales bacterium | reverse complement strand
AAGTCCTCCTCCAAAATGCGCTGGATCCTTCCGGTCGTGGCGCTTGTCGTTGTCGGCGGCGGCGGCGCGGTCGCCTACAAGGTGCTGTCCACGCCCGACTACCTGGTCGTCGGCCAACAGCAGGTCGCCAAGGGCGACTACCGCGCGGCGCTGATCAGCCTGCGCAATGCCGTCCGCGACGACCCCAACAACCCGCAGGCGCGCGCCGCCCTCGCCGACGTCACCCTGCGCCTCGGCGACGTGATGACCGCCGACAAGGAGATCCGCCGCGCGGTCGAACTCGGCCTGCGCAACGCCAAGACGATCGACCTGCTCGGGCGCATCCTGGCGATCACCGACAAGATCGGCGACCTGAACGACAACCTCGTCGGGCCGCAGGATGACAAGTCGCTGCAGGCGGTCGCCATGGCCTGGCGCGGCTACTCGCACATGCGCCACCGGCGGTTGGACGAAGCGCAGAAAGCGTTCGACCAGGCCCTGGCGCTCGATCCAAACCTGCCGCGGGCCCATCTCGGCCTGGCGCAGCTCAATCTCGGCCTCGGCAAGCGCGACCTGACGCTGGCGGCGGTCGAGGGCGTGCTGTCGCGCAACCCCCAGGACGCCGAGGCGCTGGCGCTGCGCGGCGAACTGAAGCGTCTGGGCAACGACAAGGAAGGGGCGAAGAAGGATTTCGCCGAGGCGATCCGCCTCGACCCCAGCAATGTCGGCGCCCGCGTCGCCTTTGCCTCGCTGCTGCTGGACGAGAACAAGCTCGACGAGGGGCGCGCCGAGGTCGTGGCCGCGCTGCGCCTGAGTCCTGCCCATGCCGTGGCCAACAATCTCTACGCGCTGGGCGCTTTCAAGAAAGGCGAGTTCAACGACGGCATCGAGCGCCTGGAGAAGCTCGGCGACCGGGTGCAGGACTACCCGCCCAATCTCTACCTGCTGGCGCTGCTGAAGCTGCGCACCAACCAGGCGGCGCAGGCCGAGAGCCTGCTCGAGAAGTTCGTGGCGGCGACGCCGGGCCATGTCCGCGCCCGCATCCTGCTGGCGGACCTGCTCTCCAAGCGCCAGAACTACACGCGCGCCGTGGCGCTGCTGCGCCCGATCGTCGACAGCGACCGCGTGGTTCCGGAGGCGGCGATCTCGCTCGCCTCGGCCTATATCGGCATGGGCAACACGGTCGAGGCGAAGGCGGCCTACGAGAAGGCGGCCAGCGCCACCGGTTCCGCCGACGCCGACGTCCGCACCAAGCTTCGCATCGGCCTCGGCCGCATGCAGCTCGGCGAAAGCGACAAGGCGATCGACGACATCGAGTCGGCGATCGACATCGACGACAAGTCGGCGCCCGCCCGCACCGCCCTGGCGCTCGCCCTGCTGCGACGCGGCGAAACCGCGAAGGCGCTGGAATCCGCCGAGGCGCTGCGCGCGATCGAGCCGGACAAGCCCGGCCCGTTCCTGCTGATCGGCACCATCCAGATCGTCGCCGGCGATTGGGAGAAGGCCCGCGAGGCCCTGCGCGAGGCGCAGCGCCTGGCCCCCAACGCCCCCAACGCGCCGATGACCATCGCCATGCTCGACCTTCAGGAAGGCTACGGCGAGCGGGCGCTCGAGGGCTACAAGAAGATCCTGGAGAACAACCCGACCAATGGCCAGGCCGCGCTCGCGGCCGGAAACATCGAACTGGCGCGCGTCAACGAGGATGCCGCCATCGCCTACTACGAGAAGGCCTATCTGCAGGACGCCACCATGGAGGCCGCCGGGGCGCAGCTCGTCAGCGCGATGATCCGCCGCGGCAACAAGGAGCGCGCGCTGCAGATCGGGCGCGAGATCCTGGCCAAGCGGCCGGGCAGCCAGGCGTCGATCCGCGCCATGGCCCTGGCGCAGTTCGCCGCCGACGACAAGTCGGCGGCCAATGCCACGTTGCGCCAGCTGATCGCGGCCAATCCCAAGGCGCCGGAGGCCTACATGGCGGTCGCAAGCGCGCTCATCCAGCAAGGCGACAAGGCCGGGGCTGCGACCCTGTACAAGGATGCGCTTGCGGCCAAGGCCGACTACGTGCCCGCCGTGATTGCCCGGATGGCGGTCGACATCTCGGAGGGGCGCGCCGCTGACGCGCAGAGCGCGGCGACGGTGTTCGTCAATTCCACCAGGTCGCCGCGTTCGGCCGCCGAATTGATGGCCCTGGCGAACTTCCAGGCAGGAAAGTCGCAGGAGGCGGTCAGCCAGCTCAAGGAGCTGATCCGCACCAAGAAGGCGTCGCCGACCGCGGAACGCGACCTCGCCTCGGCCCATCTCGCCGCCGGCGACCCCAAGGCCGCGATCGAGATCCTGGAGCAGATGCAGGCGAAGAACCCCTCGGACCTGTCGCTGCGCATGGCGCTGGGCGACGCCTGGATCCGCGAAGGTACGCTGGCCAAGGCGGCGGCCCAGTACGAGGCTCTGCTGCCGACGGCGCCGCGCAACCCGGTCATCCTCAACAACCTTGCCTGGATCTATGCCAAGGCCAAGGACCCGCGCGCCCTCAAGTTCGCCGAGGACGCCAATCGCGCAGCGCCGAGCAGCCGCGAGATCCAGGACACGCTGGGCCAGCAGCTCGTCGATGCCAGCGCGACCACCGCCGTCGAGCGCGGGGTGTGGCTGATGCGCCTGGCGCGCGCCAATGGGCTCACGAGCGCCGACGCCGCCCTCGGGCTCGCACGCGGCCTGGTGAAGCTTAAGCAGAACGACCAGGCGAAACCGCTGCTGACAGCGGTCGCGGAGCGCGGAAACGCCGACGAGAAGGCGCGGGCGGCCGAGCTGCTGAAGCAGATCCAGTAGCCGTCGCGCCCCGGCCGGTGCCTGCTAGCGGTTGGTCGACCGCATCCAGTCGAGCGTACGGCGCATGCCGTCGGCGACCGAAATCGTCGGCGGCACGCCGAGCACCGTGCGCAGCCGATGCGGATTGCCGACCGACTTGCGGATGTCGCCGGCGCGCGGCGGCCCGTGCTTGATGTCGGGCGTCGTGCCGTAGATCTCGAAGATGAGGCGCGCTAGGCTTTCGATCGACGTCGCGTCGCCGGTGCACACGTTGAACACGTCGCAGGTCAGGTCCTCGCGCGCCATCGCCGCAGTCAGCGCGTCCACGACACCTTCGACGTAGACGAAGTCGCGCACCTGCTTGCCGTCTCCCAGGATGGTCGGCGCCCGGCCCTCCTGCACCGCCTTGGCGAAGATCGCGATCACGCCGGAATAGGGCGACGCGGGGTCCTGGCGCGGCCCGAATACATTGAAGAAGCGCAGGCCGACATTCGGCACGCCATGGACCTGGAAGGCCACGCGCCCGTGCAACTCGCAGCCGAGCTTGTCCGCGCCGTACGCCGTCAGCGGCCGCGTCGGCGCCGTCTCGGCAAGCGGAATATCGGTGCAGTCGCCGTAGACCGCGGCGGACGAGGCGTAGACTACGCGCAGCCGGCGGCCGGACAGGGCGGCAGCGCGGGCGGCGTCGAAGATGTTGATCGTGCCGGTCAGGTTGACTGCGTGCGTCCCGGCCCAGTCCTCGTTGCTGCGCGCCACCGAGGCGATCGCCGCCAAATGGTAGCAACCGTCGACCGCGCGCATCACCTCCGCCACCAGCCCGGCGTCGCGAATATCCCCCTTCACAAATTCGACGCCCGATGGAAGATTGTCGACCCGACCGCTGGACAGGTCGTCGAGAACCACGATCCGGTCGCCCGACCGGCCAAGCCTCTCCGCCAGGTGCGATCCGATGAAGCCGCACCCGCCGGTCACTAACCAAGATTTCATGGATTATCCCGTTCGATCGAAGTGTCGTCTCGTGAATGGCGCCCCAGGCGCCGTGCATCGTCCAATACGAGCCTGCGCCGAATGATCCGCACCCTCACCTTCTCGACACTTTATCCCAACGCCGCGCAGCCCCAACACGGGATTTTCGTCGAGACCCGATTGCGCAAGCTGCTCGAAACCGGCGAGGTCGAGTCCCGGGTGGTGGCGCCGGCGCCGTGGTTTCCGTCCTGGGCCTCGACCCTGTCCCCGCGTTACGCCCACTACGCGGCGATTCCCGACCGCGAGACGCGCATGGGCATCGACATCGTGCATCCGCGCTTCCTGGTGATCCCGAAGGTCGGCATGGCGCTCTCGCCGTTCACCTTGGCGATGTCGGCGATGCGCGCGATCCGCGCGGTGCAGCGCGCCGGGTACGATTTCGACCTGATCGACGCGCACTACTTCTACCCCGACGGCGTGGCGGCGGCGATCGTCGCGCAGCGCCTGGGCAAGCCGCTCGTCATCACTGCCCGAGGCTCCGACATCAACGAGATCGCCAATTTCAACCTCCCGCGCCGCCTGATCCTGTGGGCCGCCGACGAGGCGGCGGGCATCGTCACCGTCTGCCAAGCCCTGAAGGACGAACTGCTGCAGATCGCCGGTTCGCACCGTCCGATCCCCGAGTCCAAGGTCCACGTCCTGCGCAACGGTGTCGACCTGGAGCGCTTCCATCCGATCGATCCCGCATCGGCCCGGCAGCGCCTCGGCGTGCGCGGGCCGGCGATCATCTCGGTCGGCCACCTGATCCCGCGCAAGGGTCACGACCTGATCATCCGCGCCCTTTCCGAGCTTCCCGGCCTCGATCTTTTCATCGTCGGGCGCGGCCCCGAGGAGGACGCGCTGCGACGCCTGGCGCAGGGCCTGGGCCTGGCCGACCGGGTGCGGTTCTGCGGCGCGGTCGCGCAGGAGGACCTGCACGTCTACTACAGCGCCACCGACATCCTCGTGCTGGCGTCGGACCGCGAGGGCTGGCCCAATGTCCTGCTCGAGGCGATGGCCTGCGGCACGCCGGTGGCGGCAACCAATGTCTGGGGGTCGCCCGAGGTCGTCCGGACCGCGGAGGCCGGCCGCCTGATCCCGCAGCGAACGCCGGCCGCGATCGCCGACACGGTCCGCCAGCTCCGCGCGGCGCTGCCGGCACGCGCGGCCACCCGGCGATACGCCGAGGGCTTTAACTGGGACTCGACGAGCCGCGGCCAGATTTCGCTGTTTTCCGCGATCCTGGGTCGCTAGCTTGACCACCGTTCCGGACGCCGGCCCCGTCGTGCGGGTCGGCCTCCGGCCGCGTGCGGGAGGCATGCCATGCCCGAAGGTCTGACGGTGTTCCTCGATAGCCTCCTCGCCTATGTGGGAGTTGCGGCCGACTACCTGCTGGCGCACCAGGCGGTCCTGAACCTCGTGCTGGTATTCTCGACCTGCTGCCTCTCGATCCTGGCGATCGCCGCCTATGTCCGGCCGCGGGAGATCGTCGAGCCGGCAATCCGCGTGCCCGAGCGCCGCCCCTATGGCAGCGCCTCGCTCGACGCCCAGCGTCCCGGCGATCCGAAGCTCGATACCGGCCCGGGGCCCGAGCGCGACGACATGCCCCCGGCGCCGGCGCCAGTTCAGGCGACAGTGCCGCTCGGCCCAAACGATACCGGTCACCGCCTGTCGCGACTCGAGGAAAGCTTCCTGCAGCTCAACCGCGACCTCACCGAGCTCGAGGACACGACCAAGGACATGAAGCAGGAAATCGAGATCCTCGGCATGCGCCTGCGGCAGCCTACGCCTTACGACCAGATCGACCAGCAGATCGAGCCGCCGCCGCCATTGGCGGCGAGCGTTGCGATCGGGACCGACCTGGTCGCGGCGGCATCCTCTGGCGCGCTGGTGCAGCACCAGGAATTCGGCGCCGCGCTCGAACGCTTGGCGGACATGGCGCAGCGGGTCGACGAGTTGTCGTCGGCGGTCGAATCGCAGCGGCGGACCGTCCTGGCGATCGGCCAGGTGGTCGCGCAAATGCCGGATTGGCGGAAACTCAAGCCGGTGCTGGTCGATTCGCTGGAGCAGATCGCTGCGGCAACGGACCAGGGTTCGCGGCGGCTCGGATGAGGCGCTCCTAAGCCGCTGTAAACAGGAAGTTTTTATCCGGTTCGGGCGTGTGCGCGCCGTCACAGACGACAGGAAACGCGTGCCGTATCTAGCTGGTCGATGGCCGCGATGCCGAGCGCAGTTTCTTAATCGTTGGCCGCTACATCAGTCGACACCGCAGGGGCTGGAGCGCCGGAGCGGGTCGATCGGGTCACGAAGACCGAATGGACGATGACGATGCAAGAACGCATTGACCGCAGCCACACAGTTCCCCCAGCCATTGCAGCCGACGCTGCGCTGCGCGTCGCCGACATTGCCACGGCCGCGGGCCTGATCCTTCTGCTCCTGCCCATGATCGGCCTGGTCGCCGCCGTCTCCGGCACGGCGGGACGGGAGGATGCGGGTGTCCGGCGCGCGCTGCACCGCTTCCGTGCCGACCAGCTGCCGCAGCTCTTTGGCGTGATGCGCGGCGAGTACAGCTTCTTCCGCAGCACCGGCCACTGCCCGCGCGCCTTCTCCGACTGAGGCTTCCGGGACGACGCTGCCCGGCGCTTGCGGCGGCGCTTGCCAAGCCGCGGCGGCGTGTGACACAAGTCCTGCATGCGTTTAGCCGCCCTCGCCGCCTGGTCGTCGCTCGCGGCCTTGTCGCTCTCCAGCGTGACCATGGCCAGCGAGCAGGTGCTGCCCATGCACATATGCAGCCCGGATACGCACCGGGCGGCATTCATCATCTACAGCGACGGCAGCGTCTACTATTGCGCCAACGACAAGTGCACGTCGATCGAGGGCGCGCCGCGCAACAGCGGCGCCTTTCCGATGGTGGTGGGGTGCGAGAAGGAACCCTTCGTCTACGTCGCCATGTCGGACGGCAAGGTGTTCCGCTGCTCGGCCGGCATCCTGGCGCCCGGGCGATGCGTCGCCCAGCGCGACCTGCCCGTCCCCGTCGAGCGCCTCCTGACGCCGACGCCGGCGCGCCCCAGAAAACCCTGACCGGCTACGATTGCAGATCGCTGGAAGACGCCAGCCTACCAATCGGGTCTTGAGACCGCTGCCTCACGTCGAATCATTGCGCGCGCGCGTCCAACCTATCGGTTTGATCTCCCAGGGAACTTCTCTGACGGTTTTGCGAAACCCAAGCGGAAACAAGCAGTTCGTCTCTCAACTTAACAATACTTGCAATATCCGCGCGGCCACCCACACCATGATCAAGGCAGTTTCGACTCGCTGATGATGAATTGGCGAAGATTTTAGGAAATTATAAGGAAATTGCCTGGAAACTGAGAGCGTGAAGGCCCGGACGGCACGAGCACAGGCGGCCGGGTGGTTGTGGGAGAGGGGCTCGCATGTCGTCGATCACGCTGAACAAGGGCTTGTCCGAGACCCGGGACTGGTCGGAAGAGTCGGACGAAAGCGGCCGCTGGTCGCGCCGCAAGTCGCTGCTGTTCATGGCGGCGGCCTCGGTAACCTTCTGGTCGGCGATCACCTTGGCGCTGGTCAGCTAGCGCCCTTGATCGAATGGCCGGCTCGGTCGTGGGCCGGCAATTGGCGAATTAAGGGCCAGCCGGCGCCTAGCCTTCGGCGCTTTCTTCCTTCACCGAAATTCCGTATTCGGAAATCAGCGTGTAGAGCGTCGGACGGCTGACGCCGAGCAGCTTCGCCGCCTTGGATATATTGCCGCCCGCCCCGGCCAGGGCAGACTCGATCGCGCGCTTCTCAGCCAGGTTCCGCGCCTCGCGCAAATTGACCACCGGCGCAGCGCTGCTGCCGCCTGACGCTGGAGCCGCCACTGCAACAGGAGCCGCGGCAGCTTCTTCCGGGCGTGGCCTCGCCCGATCCCCGTCCAGTCCCAGATCGGTATCCGTAATCTGGTTGCCGCGCGCCAGAATGACGGCCCGCTTCACGCAGTTGAGCAACTGCCGCACGTTTCCGGGCCAGGGATGGGTCCTGATCACGTCCAACGCCGAGGCCGAGAACCCGGTGATCGACTTGCCGTAGGTCGACGAGAAATGCTCCAGAAAGAACTGCGCCAGCAGTTCCGGATCGCCCGGGCGCTCGCGCAGCGCGGGAATCTGGACCGTGACCTCGTTGATGCGGAAGTAGAGGTCCTCGCGAAACTTGTTGGTGGCGATGCGATTGAGCACGTCCTGGTTGGTCGCGCAGATCACGCGTACATCGACCGTGACAGGCTTGCGGCTGCCGACGCGCTCGACGATTCGGTCCTGCAGGAAGCGCAGCAGCTTGACCTGCAGCGTGTAGGGCATGTCGCCGATCTCGTCGAGGAACAGCGTGCCGCCATCGGCCAGCTCGATCTTGCCGACCACCGCGCGCTCGGCGCCGGTGAACGCGCCCTTCTCGTGGCCGAACAGTTCGCTTTCCAGGAGGGTCTCCGGAATCGCGCCGCAATTGATCGGAATGAACGGGCTGGCCTTGCGCGGGCTCAGGTCGTGCAGCGCCCGCGCGAACAACTCCTTGCCGGTGCCGCTTTCGCCGAGCAGCAGCACCGAGGCGTCGGTCGGCGCCACCCGCTCGATCAGGTCGCAGACCTCCTGCATGTTCTCGGCGCCGGTGATGATGCTTTCGAGGCGGCGTGACGGCTGCTTGATCGCCAGCTTGCCGATCTCCTGCTCCAGCCCCTGCAGGTTGATCGCGCGGTCGACGATGAGCCGCAGCACCTGCTGGTCCATCGGCTTCTGGCAGAAGTCGTAGGCCCCGAGCTTGACCGCCATCACCGCGTTCTCGCGGTGCTCGTTGCCCGAGAGCATGATGATCTTGGCCTTAGGCAGGGTCTTCTTCAGCTCGACCAGGGTCTTCAGACCTTCCGACGCGCCCTGCGCGTCTGGCGGCAGGCCCAGGTCCAGGACCACGATCTGGGGATTGAACTCGGCCGCGATCTTGACCGCGGTCGGGCGGTCGTGGGCGCCACGGGTCTCGAACTCGGAGAAGGCCCAGCGCAGCTGGCGGTTCAAGCCCTGGTCGTCATCGACGAAGAGGATTTTCACTTTCTGCATTCAGATCCTCTGAAACGATTCGCCGGCCCGCAGGTACGGGCTGCATGGAATCACTCGTTCGCGTCACGACTGGCGCACCGCTGGCCATCCATCGATATTCCTGATGGTTGCGCCAAGCCCGCCTGCCGCGGTGCCTTCCGGCGATCGCCAGCCGCATGCGGCACGGACCCAAGACTAAGCGAGGTGAAAAGCTAATCTATCATGAATTTATCGGGATTCCGGGCCGCTTAACTTCGCTCCGCTGGGAATAGGAGCGTACAAGTCTGCCGCTCCGCAACACTCGCCACAGATTCGTACCAACCCCGCCCAATTCCAGGCATTTTTCCTTGACCCGTTAACTACCCTGCTCCTAGCATCGAGCGCAAAGGAGTTCGCGATATGTTCGGAAGCCCCGCGAAATACGTTGTTGGCTTGGTGATGCTCGCCGGCGTTGCCCTGTCCGCGTGCAGCGGCCCGCCCAATGTCGTCGAGCTGCCGGCGCAGGATACGTCGAAGCTGGCCGCCCTGCACGACTACCAGGTCGGGCCTGGCGATGCGCTCGACATCTTCGTCTGGCGCAACCCGGAGCTGTCGGCGCGGGTCTCGGTTCGCCCTGACGGCCGCGTTTCTACCCCGCTGATCGAGGACCTGGAGGTTACGCGCAAGACGCCGACCGCAGTGGCGCGCGAAATCGAAGGCATCCTCGGCAAGTACATCCAGGATCCGGTGGTGACCGTGCTGGTGTCCGGCTTCTCCGGTCCGCACACGCAGCAGGTGCGAATCGTCGGCGAGGTGGGCCGCCCCACCGTTCTCACCTATCGCGAGAATCTGACCACGCTGGACGCCATGATCGCCGCCGGTGGGCTGGGCCCGTTCGCGGCCGGCGATCGTGCGGTGATCACCCGCGTCACCGACAAGGGCTACGAGAACATCCGCGCGAAGCTCGAGACGCTGATAAAGGATGGCGACATCCGCTTCAACCAGCGCCTGATGCCGGGCGACACCATCTTCGTCCCGCAGAGCTTCCTCTAGTCTGACTCCGCCTTCGCGTGACGCCCCGGTCGTGCGTGGCCGGGGCTTCGCCTTTTAATAGCGTTGCTGTGCTGGCGCTCGGCCGAACCGCAAAAATACCTAGTGTCACAAGATTTTGTGGTAGTTGAATAAAGCTTGTCAAAATTCCCTTTACATATTTCTTATCGTCTTGCAGTACGATTGGTTAACAATAACGCATAACCAATTGATATAACTATAATCACCGGCTGGCACGTGGGTTGCATTAATATTTGGCAGGAACCCTTAGGAAGAGGACGTTCCAGCCATGGAAACGTTTGCGAAGCAGTCTTTGTTTTTGAGCTTGTCGCTGGTGCTGGCCCTGGGCGTGGTGGCCGCGCCGGCGTCCTCGGCAGTCATCTACTCGAGCGAGTCACAGAATTCCGAATACAACGAGGTCGAGCCGGGATCTGATGGCAACTCGTTCTACTTCGATATGGGCAGCACGAGCGGCGACACGGACGGCCCGCGCGTCGGCGGCACGTTCGCCGCCGGCGGCGGCATCAACGGTGTTGGCGGCAGCGGCGGTAGCGGCGGCGGGTTTGGTGGCGGCAGCAACCGCACCGCGGCGTTTAGCGGTGGTGGCGGAGGCGGTGGTGGGGGCGACGGCGGCACCTGCACGACGAACTGCTATACGCCGCCCACCGGGCCAGAGGGCGGGCCGAATCCTCCCGGCCCTGAGGATCAGAACCTCGTCCCGCGGAACGATTCCTCGGTCGACCCGATCCCCGAGCCGGCGACGCTGGCGATCCTCGGGGCGGGCTTGATGGGTTTGGGCCTGATGCGGCGGCGGCGCAAGTAAGCGCAGCACCAACGCGGCATCGCCCGATACAAACGCCCTCCGGCTCACGCCGGGGGGCGTTTATCGTTTGGGGCTACGGAATCCCAAAGCGTTGCGGCGTCGCCTGGCAACGCCACGCTCAGCGCGTCAGGCCCAATTCGACCATCTTGTAATCGATCGCCGCGTCGATCACCTTGGCGGTCTGGAAATCCTTGTCCGCCTTGGCCTTGTCGCCAAGCCGGAGATAGGCGTAGCCCCGACCCCACAGGGCGGTGGCGTATTTCGGGTCGATGCCCAGCGCGGTGTTGTAGTCGCGAATCGCGGCCTCGTACCGCTTGGCGCGGACCAGGGCATAGCCGCGGCTTTCAAACAACGTGGCCGTCCGCTTTGGGGCGAGCTTGATCGCCTGGTCGCAATCCGCCAAGGCCTCGTCGGTCTGGCCCAGCACGGCATGAGCGAAGCAGCGATTGTTGAAATAGCTCGGCGCGCCCGGCTGGATCTTGATCGCGTCGGTATAGTCCTTGATCGCCATGGCGTAGAGACCCTTGGCCAGCCGGGCATTGCCGCGGTCGCTATACGCCTCGGCGTAGTCCGGCCGCAGCCGGATCGCCTCGTCGTGGTCGATGATCGCCCGGTCGTACTGCCCCTTGAAGTGGGTCGCGATCGCGCGGTTGTTGTAGGCGATCGCCGCCTCGCCCTCGGAGAGCCTCCCTTTCTCGATCGCCAGGGTGCAGGCCTTGATGCGCTCGTCCGGGTTTCCGCGGGGATTGATGCACTTTGCGAGCCCGGAGGGGCTGGGCGGCGGCGAAGGCGCGGTGGCGGCCGGCGGCTGCTGCACGCCGCTGGGGGC
Source organism: Rhodospirillales bacterium (assembly GCA_016792605.1). Classification (GTDB taxonomy): domain Bacteria; phylum Pseudomonadota; class Alphaproteobacteria; order JAEULC01; family JAEULC01; genus JAEULC01. Next base: position 8,213 of record JAEULC010000285.1, on the reverse strand, counting down.
CGTCTGGGCCAGCAACGACGCCACAGGCACTACACTTGCACAAGCCAGGATCGCGGCAAGACGAACACGGCGCATCTTGAGCCTCAACATTCGTACCCGTCCGCCCGGACGCCGGCACGGCGCATGGACGGCACGCTCGCCCCACGCAAAAATAATAGGTTATATCCCGGCGCGCGGCGACAGATTTTCCGCAGGCACCGCGCCACGACGCTCGACCCGAGGCCGGGCGTTGGGTAGGTTCCGCAGGCGCCCGGCCACCGCCGCCCGACTTCACCAGAATTGCGCAGCCGCATGAAGCTTCTGCTCCTGTTCCATCGGCTACCGTATCCGCCCAACAAGGGCGAGAAGATCCGCTACTACCACTTCCTGCGCGGGCTCGCGGCCCGTCACGACGTGGTGACCGGCAGCATCGCGGAAACATCGGACAGCGCGGACGACATCAGCCACGTCGCCAGGCTGAGCAAGCAGTCGAAGACCGTCGTCATGAGCGCACTGGACCGCCGCCTCGCCTTCGCGCGCGCTCTTGCGACCGGAAAGGCCCTGTCCCTGGCCCCGTTCGAGAGCGCCGAGTTGCAGGCCTGGGTGGACGAAACGCTGTCGCGCGGCGACATCGACTGCGTGCTGGCCTGCTCGGCGGCGATGGGCGGCTTCGTCGAGAAGGCGCGGGTCCCGCCTCGGCGCTTCGTCATGGATTTCGTCGACATGGACTCGGACAAGTGGGACCAGTACGCCCGTACCGCCCGTTGGCCGCTGTCCCAGCTCTACCGGCGCGAGGCGCGCCTTACGCTTGCCGCGGAATCATCAATCGCCCAGCGCGCCGACGCCAGCCTCTTCGTGTCGGGGACGGAGGTCGACGATTTCGTCCAGCGCGTGCCGCAGGCCGGCGGCAAGGTCCATGCGGTCGAGAACGGGGTCGACGCTGAGTACTACGATCCCGACCGTGACTATGCGATGCCCTACTCGGCGGAACAGTCGGCGCCCCTGGTGTTCGTCGGCACGATGGACTACCTGCCGAACATCGACGCCGTCACCTGGTTCGCGCGCTCGGTCATGCCCCTGATCCGCGCGCGCAAGCCGCAGGCGACGTTCCACATCGTCGGCGCCAGGCCGACCGCCGAGGTCTCCCGACTCGGCGGGCTGCCCGGCGTGTTCGTCACCGGCGCGGTTCCGGATGTCCGCCCCTACGTCGCCTGGGCGCGGGTTTCGGTGGCGCCGCTGCGCCTGGCGCGCGGGATCCAGAACAAGGTGCTGGAGGCCATGGCGATGGCGCGGCCCGTGGTGGTGACGCCCGCCGCCCTTGCCGGGATCGACGCCACGCCAGGGCGCGAGGTGCTGCTCGCGAACACAGAGCAGGAGATGGCGAGCCGCGTCGTGCAGGCGCTGGACGACCCGTCGGCGCGGGAGCTGGGACGCGCTGCGCGGCGTTTCGTCCTTGGCGGCTTTGCCTGGAGCGCGAAAATCGCCCGGCTGGAGCAGTTTCTGCAGCCCGCCCATGCCGCGCCCGAACGCGCCGCTGCGCCCGGCGCCTGAGGGATGGGCGCGGCCGCCACGATGCGCCTCTGCCTCGCCCTGGCCGCTGCGCTGGGCGCCTGGACGCTGCACGGCGCGGCCGGCGTGGCGCAGTCCGTCGCGCCGCCGACGGCCGGCGTCGTACACCAGGTCGGCCCGACCCGCGCCCTGAAGCTGCCGAGCGATGCCGCCCGGATCGCGAAGGACGGCGACACCGTCGAAATCGACCCCACCACCTACGAGGACTGCGCGGTCTGGCGTGCCAATGGCCTCACGCTGCGCGGCAAGGGCGGCGTCGCGCACGTGACCACCAAGACCTGCCAGGGCAAGGCGATCTGGGTGATCGACGGCGACCGCACCACGGTGGAGCGCATCCGCTTCACCCGGGCGGCGGTGCGGGACAAGAACGGCGCGGGCATCCGGTTGACCGGCGGCACGCTGACGGTGCGGCAGTCGGTCTTCGAGGACAACGAGAACGGCATCCTGGCCGGGTCGGCCGCAGGCAAGACGGTGACGATCGAGGGCAGCCGGTTCGAGCGCAACGGCAAGTGCGAGCCCGACTGCGCCCACGGCATCTACATCAACACGGTCGACCGCGTCGTCGTGCGCGACTCGGTGTTCCGCGGCCAGAAGATCGGCCATCACATCAAGTCGCGCGCGCTCAGCACTACCGTGACCGGCACGACGATCGAGGACGGAGCGGACGGCACCGCCAGCTACCTGATCGACCTGCCGAATGGAGGCGACGCCCTGATCGCGCGCAACAAACTGCAGAAGGGCGCGCGCAGCGACAACCGGTCGATCGCCATCGCCTATGGGCTGGAAGGCGCCCGGAACCCGGCGAAATCGGTGCGTATCGAGAACAATGTCTTCCGCTCCGACCTGCCGCAGACGACCGACTTCGTGCGCAACGGCGCGCCGAATCCGATGACGCTCCGCGACAATGCCCTGTGCGGCCTCGTCGTGCCGCTCAACGGCCCCGGCACGGTGGCAACTTCCCTTCCCTGCCCGAAGCCCTGACGGAAGGTCAGGCGAGGCCGCGGGCGATGAAGGGGCCGACCTGGTTGGCGACGAAGACCGGCAGCTTCTGCCAGGTCGACACGAAGATCCGGTACTTCGGATTGAGCGGATTGACGTCGGGAATGTCGGCCGACTTGTTCAGGAAAAAGTCGTAGACCAGAGGCGTCGGCGCGAAGCCCCAGTTCTTCTTGAAGTTATAAGGCCCCGTCCCCGCCTTGCTGCGGCCGAAATCGAACACCCGGCAGCCGCGCTCGGCGCCGCGGCGGATCAGGTCCCAATACATGAAGTCGTGCGCGCCGAACTCGCGCGCGCGGGGCGTGCCGCCGGCATAGTACGGCAGGATTTCGTCGCGGTGGTAGAAGGTCAGGCAGCCCGCGACGCCCTCGCCGTCCTTCAGGATGTTGAGAATCTCGCAGTCCGGGCCGAACGCCGCCTTGAGTTCGTGGAAGAAGCGTCGTGTGAATACCGGCGTGCCGTGGTTGCGCACGCTGAGCGCGTACATGTCGTAGTTCAGGTCGATGTCGCCGTCGATCTGCGTGTCGAGCCCCTTGTCCAGGCTCTGGCGCACGACCGCGCGCTGCTTGCGCGGGATGGCCGTCAGGTTCTTCTCGTTGTCCGGCCCGATCTCGCGCCGGAACGTGGCGTAGATACCTTCCTTGCGCTTCCAGCCCGGGCGCTCGCCGGCCGAGCTGCGGAACTCGACGTGGTCGACGCCGAGCTCCTTGGCCAGGGCCGCCGCGCGCTCGTAGAACAGTTCCAGGACGTCGGGCGAATCCGCGACCGGCCCGCCATAGACGCCATAGGCCGTCGAGACCAGGGCGCTGCCGAACAGCAGCGAGCTGACATGGAACAGCGGCAGCACGCCACGGATCCTCCCTCCCTGCTCGGCGTAAAGGAAGTACGGCCGGTGGCCGAAGCTGCGCTCGATCACGCGCCGCCACGGCGCGCGGTGGAAAAAGGTCGCCGCGGGATGGGCGAGGACATAAGCGTCCCAGGCCGGTGCGCCCGAGTCGTCGAGAAGCTTCAACGTCACGGTGTCGGAAAGGGCCAGCGTCACGGGATCAGCCTCGCGCGGCCGTCTCGAGCCCGTAGACGCGGTCGACGCGATCCCACGCGAACTCGCGCAGCAGGCGGCGCAGCTTGCCTTCCATGCGGTCGAGGTTGGTGTAGTGCCGCAGGTTGGACTTCAGTCCGGCGCCCGGAATGCGCGGCTGGCCGGGATCGATCTCCCAGGGATGGAAGTAGAACATGCAGGGGCGATGCTCGGCGCTGTTCAGCCGCCGCACCGCCATCGCGAAGGCGGCATAGGGAAACAAGCGGAAATATCCCCCGCCGCTGCAGGGCAGGTTCTGGCCCAGCATGCGCACGGTCGACATCGGCAGCTCGACCAGGCCCGGCGCCTTCGCCGAGGGCTCGAAAGGATCGCGCGGCGCGTCGGGCACGCCGTACTGGTCGTGGTGCACCGGGAAAACCGACGAGCTGTAGCGATAGCCTTCCTCGGCCAGCACGTCGAAGGCCCACCAGTTCGACCTGTTGATCGAAAAACTGGCGGCGCGGTAGCCGATCACACGCACGCCGCCCGCGTCCTCCAGCAGGCCCTTGGTGCGGCGGACATCGTCGCGGAACGCCTCGGGATCCTGCCGGTCGGCGCGGATATGGCAATAGCCGTGGCTCGCCAACTCGTGCCCCTGCTGGACGATGCGCTGGATCAGCGCCGGGTGGCGTTCGGCAACCCAGCCCAGCACGAAGAAGGTCGACTTGATCCCCTGGTCGGCGAAGATCGACAGCACGCGGTCGGTGTTGCGCTCGACCCGGCTCTCGTGGCTCGGCCAGTCGTCGCGCGTGACCGTGCGCGCGAAGGCATGGACCTGGAAGTGCTCCTCCACGTCGACGGACATCGCGTTGACCCGCCCGTCCGGACGGATGCGAGGCTGTCCGCTCGGCGTCGACTTAGCCTCGTTGGGCTGCAGCGCTACGTGCATTCGATCCTCGACCTGGGAGCCAGACGGCAAATCCGACTTAGCCAGCAAGATGTTAACAGCGGACTAAGGCAATTTCGAGAGCTACGCCGCCGCCGGGCTACCGGGCCCGCAGGGCCGGTCCGAGGCTACGCGATGCCTGGTCGAGGGCCTCGACCAGCGGCCGGAAGGCCGCCTCGGAACGAGGATTGGCCATATAGGGCTGCGGCATCGACGCGATAAGAACGCCGGCAGCGCCCAGCGGCGCCCCTGGCAAGGCCTTCAGGATCGCCCGGCGATAGGCGCCGCCATCGGCCAGGCACTGCCCGTCGACCAGGAAACAGACCGCCCAGAAGCGGCGGTCGCCGTCCTTGGCGGTGGCATAGGTCGCAATCGACCCGCCGGCGACGGCGACCACGTGCCGGCGCTCCGGCTGGCTTTCCTCGACAACGGAGGGGGGCGGCCAAGCGTCCAGCATCCGGCGCTCGGGGGTCGGCGCCAGCCGCAGGGTCGCCTGCAGCCGCATCGACCCGCCCGCAGCTAGGGGATAGCTGGCCTGGCTCTCGGCCACCGGGCCGGAAAGCCGCCGCCAGGGCTCGACCTGGCCCTGCGCCCCCGCCAGGCTCGCGGGGAGCGCAGGAAGCCTTGCCAGCCTGTCCGCCCCCTGTCCGCCGGCCAGCATCAATCCCAGCGGCCCCAGCGCGGTTAGGGCGACGCCCAGGGCGGCCGTCAGGGCCAGCAGGCGCGGCGCCGGCGCCACTGCCTCGGGCGCCGACGACGGTCCCACCCCTGCGAGGTCGTCCCGGAACTGGAGCGCCACGGGCAGGCAGACCGCCAGAACGGCGGCGAAAAAGGCCCAGCCATAGGTTAGGTGGTCCGACACGATGTCCGTCGTGCGGTTGGTGGCATGGTCGATGGCGATGATCGCGAAGATCCGGATCGGGTTGGCGATCAGCGCGACGCCCACCAGGCCGATCACGACCGCCACGCGCTTGCCGACGCTCTTGTAGAAGAGTTCGCCGACGACGAGCCCCAGCACGATCGAAACCAGCACGAAATTGAGCCCGGCACAGCCCGGGGCGACAAAATAGGAGGATTCGGGCAGCTGAATGACCAAGTCGTCCTGGAACACCGGCACGCCCCAGATCCGCAGCATCGCTACCGAAAGGTCGGCGCTGAGATGCTGAAGGACCGGTACCAGGAACTGCCCGCTCGGCACCAGGAAGACCAGCAGCAGCACCGCCACGGCGTGGTGGAGGGCCACCCGGAAGCCCAGGATCGATACGATCGTCACGTAGATCGCGCCGAGCAACGCGAACTGCTGGAACTCAATGACCTCGAGCGCCACCGCCAGGAACCATACCGCCAGGATCGGCAGGTGCAAGACCGTCAACGCCGGCAACGGACGCGCCGGCGGCGTCGGCTGCGCCTTCATCGCGACGAGGTAGATTGACAGCGGCGCGATCAGGAAGGCGAAGCTGTAGGTCGGCGAATCCCACCAGAGGACGACCGCCCGCGCCGCCGCGTCGTAATGCAGGACGACGATGGCGGCGAGCGCAAGGGCGAGGCAAGCGAGGGGCGCGACGAACCGGCGGGCTGAAGCCGTACCCAGCACCGTCATTCGATTCTCCCGATTCTCCGGACCAGGCCCGGGTCGCTCGAACCCTTCATGCTTCGGTCGCTCTCCGCCGCCGATGGTCCGCAGAACCTCGACTCAACCAATTGATATAGTGGGGGATTTGTAATGCCCGGCAAGACGAGACGATATCCTGCATGCAGGATATTAATCTATAGTGACTAGATTCGATATCCTTCGCCTCCCCGCCGGCAGATTGACCTTCAATGACCGCCCCCGCGATCCGCTATCCCCTGCTCCATATCTTCCCCAGCTTCGAGATCGGCGGGTCGCAGATGCGGTTTGCCACTCTCGCCAATTGCCTGGCCGCCCGCTATCGCCACGTGATCTTGGCGATGGACAATCGCCACCAGGCAGCGTCGCTGCTGAACTCCGACGTCGACTACACGCTTCTTCCCTATACGCTGAACAAGCGTAGCTCGCCGGCAAACCTGCTGGCATATCGCCGCATCATCCGGGACTCCGGCGCGCGCCGTCTCGTCACCTACAACTGGGGCGCCACTGAGTGGGGCCTCGCCAATCTCATCGGCGGCATTCCGCACCTGCATATCGAGGACGGCTTCGGCCCCGAGGAGACACGCCGCCAAATTCCGCGCCGGGTGTGGTTTCGCCGCCTGGCACTTGCCCGCGCACAACCGATCGTGCTGCCGTCGCGAACCTTGGAGAAGATCGCGCGGGACATCTGGGGCTTTGCCGCCGAAAAGATCGCCTATGTTCCAAACGGCGTGGATTGCACGCGCTTCGAGGGCCGGGCCGACCCTGCGCTCTGCGCCGAACTCGGGCTGGACGGCGGTATTCCCATCATCGGCACCGTGGCCGGCCTGAGGCCAGAAAAGAATGTCGCCCGGCTTCTGCGCGCGTTTGCCTTGGTCCTGAAGCATCACCGGGCGCGCTTGGCAATCGCGGGCACCGGGACCCAGCGAGAAATGCTCGCAGCCCTGGCGCAGGAACTCGGCATCGCGCCGCATGTCGTCTTTGCTGGGCATTTAGCCCGCGTCGAACGCATTCTTCCGGCATTCTCCGTCTACACGATTTCCTCCGACACCGAGCAAATGCCGATCAGCCTGATCGAAGCGATGGCCGCGTCGCTTCCGGTCGCCGCCGTCAATGTCGGCGACATCGCATCCATGGTCGCGGCGGAAAACCGGCCCTTCATCACACCGGTCGATGAAGTACCGCTTGCGACGGCGATGGCTGACCTTCTCGCAGATCCTGGACGGCGCCGGCGGATCGGTTCGGCCAACGCCGACAAGGCGCGTTCGGACTTCTCCGAGGACAGGATGATTGCCGCCTACGACGCTTTGTACAGCGGCAGGCCGCTGCCCGCCTGAGGCATCGCCACGAGCCTTCAGCCGTCCAGTGCGCCCGCGCGAGAATCTAGCGCGCTATTGAAGGCGTGGGTTGCATGCAATTCGAGGCAAATCGCAGCGAGCCTGGCGCAATAAACGTCGGCCGATAGATCAGCGACTTAGCATCGTTTCATTTGCTCGGCATTTTATCTGCTCTCTTGCCGTCTCTTCGCACGATGCGATTTATCTTGGATCACCGGAATAAGTTACGGCGCGTACACTTTAACCGTTCGGCTTTCGTCAATCAAAGGCGCGTAGTTCCTAGTCCCAAGGGGAACAGGCGCAAGATTGATCGAGGGCTGTTTTATGGCTGCGACCACTTTCGGGAAGACGATCAGGGGCACCAGCAAGTCCGAGACCCTGCTGGGCACGACGGGCAACGATACGATCTACTCGGGCGGCGGCAGCGATTTCCTCAACGGTGGCAGCGGCAGCGACACCTACATCTTCAGCGGCTCGGTTTCCGGCTACTCGACCTTCAAGGACTCCGGATCCTCCGGATGGGATCTTGTCCGCGCCAGTGCCTCCGGGACGCAGATCGGCCTGGCCAGCGGCTTCGGCTCCGCCAGCGGCATCGAGGAGATTTCCTCGGGCGGCAGATCGAACGTGAAGATCGTCGGCGGCAGCTCGGCCGATGTATGGAGTTTCAGCGCCACCAAGCTCACCGGCATTTCGATGATCGACGCGGGCGCCGGCAACGATACGGTGACCGGCAGCACCGGCAACGACACGATCAAGGGC
>JAEULC010000277.1 GCA_016792605.1 Rhodospirillales bacterium | reverse complement strand
GGGCTTCGCCGCGCTCCTCGACTGACGCCCCTGTCGCATTCCCGTCACCCCGTGTCGCGGCGAAGTAAGCCGTAACCCGTTGTAGAACCTACCAAGGATGCGGGTATGAGGCAGGCGTCGCGCGCGCCTGCTCCAAAAGCGCCAACAACAAGCCAGGAGCCAGGCGATGGCCGAGGACGCGGACGAACCGCTCGATCTGAACACGCTGTCGGACGAGGAACTTGTCCCGCAGATGCATGACGACCTGTACGACGGCATGAAGGAAGAGGTCGTCGAGGGCGTCAACATCCTGCTCAAGCGCGGCTGGGCGCCCTACGACGTGCTCACCAAGGCGCTGGTCGAGGGCATGCGCATCGTCGGCATCGACTTCCGCGACGGCATTCTCTTTGTCCCCGAGGTTCTGCTGGCAGCCAATTCCATGAAGGCCGGCATGGCGATCCTGCGCCCGCTGCTGATCGCGACAGGCGCGCCGCGCATGGGCAAGATGGTGATCGGCACCGTGAAGGGCGACATCCACGACATCGGCAAGAACCTGGTCGGGATGATGATGGAAGGCGCCGGGTTCGAGGTCATCGACCTCGGCATCAACAACTCGGTCGAGAAGTACCTGGAGGCGATCGAGCAGCACAAGCCCGACATCCTGGGCATGTCGGCGCTGCTGACCACGACCATGCCCTACATGAAGGTCGTGATCGACACGCTGAAGGAAAAGGGCATGCGCAACGACTACATCGTGCTGGTCGGCGGCGCGCCGCTCAACGAGGCCTTCGCCAACGCGATCGGCGCCGACGCCTATTGCCGCGACGCGGCGGTGGCGGTCGAGACCGCGCAGAACATGATGAAGAGCCGCCAGGGTTCGGTCGCGGCGCAGCAGGCCGCCGGCCGCAACTGACATGCCCGCCCCCGCCCCGCACGCGGACGGGTTCGTCCGCCGGCCGGGCGGCGGATCGGGCAGCAGCGCGCGTACCCTGCTGATCGCCTGCGGCGCGCTGGCGCGCGAGATCGTCTGGCTGACCAAGGTCAACCGCTGGACGCACCTGACCGTCGCCTGCCTGCCGGCGCACTACCACAACACGCCGCAGCTCATCCCCGACGCCGTGCGCCGCAAGATCCGCGACGCGCGCGGCCGGTTCGAGCGGATCTATGTGCTCTACGCGGATTGCGGCACTGGCGGCCAGCTGGACGCGGTGCTGGCCGAGGAGAAGGTCGAGCGCATCGCGGGCCCGCACTGCTATTCCTTCTTCGCCGGCGCGGCCGACTTCGACGCGATGATGGAGGACGAGCCGGGCAGCTTCTTCCTGACCGACTACCTCACCAGGCATTTCGAGCGGCTGGTAATCCAGGGCCTCGCGCTCGACAGGCATCCCGAGCTGCTCAAGGACTACTTCGGCCACTACAGGCGGCTGGTCTACCTGGCGCAGACCGACGACGCGGCGCTGACCGCACAGGCGGAGAAGGCCGCGCAGCGGCTCGGCCTCGCCTTCGAGCGCCGCTTCACCGGCTTCGGCGAGCTCGCCGATTTTCTCGTTCGCACCTCCAAGGAGCCCCATGGCGACGCTGACCATCGTCTACTGGCGTGACATCCCGGCCCAGGTGATCGTCAAGCGCGGGCGCGACACCGCCAAGCGCCAGCTCGCCGAGCGCTTCGAGAAGGCGATCGACCGCGCCGCGATGAAGGCGGGCAAGCGCGACACCGACTCCTATTTGGCAGAGTGGCGCCGCGGCGAGCCGATCAAGTGCGGCGACGACCTGGAGGCCGAGGCCGCCGCCCACGCCGCGCGCATCGAGGCCGAGTTCCCCGACGACCGCCTGGCGACCCTGGTCGCCAGTGGTGGCGTCGTCTCGCCCTCGGCCTGAGCCATGTACGCGATGCGCCTCTGGTCGGTGCGCCGGGCGCGGGCGATGGAGTTCGCCTATCAGGCGCTGGAGGGCGCCCTGAAGGCGCTGCATCCGGTGTTCGCAAAGATCGGCTACGCGCGACTCGAGAAGCCGGTCGCGGCGGTCGAGCGCGCCGCCAAGGGCTTCCTGTTCGACTGCCAGATGTGCGGCCAGTGCGCCCTGTCCTCGACCGGCATGTCCTGCCCGATGAACTGCCCGAAGTCCCTGCGCAACGGGCCCTGCGGCGGCGTCAGGCCCGGCGGGTTCTGCGAGGTGAAGCCCGCGATGCGCTGCGTCTGGGACCAGGCCTTCGTCGGCAGCCTGAAGATGAAGCGCGGCCGCACCATCGGCCAGCCGCTCTCGCCCATCGACCACCGGCTCTGGGGCCGCTCGTCCTGGCTCGCCGTCGCGCGCGGCGACCACAAGCGCATGGATGAGGCGCGATGAATCCGGCGAGCCTCAATCCCGAGATCGGCGATCCGTCCGCCGCCTACCCGATCAAGCCCGGCCATTCCTCGGGCGGGCGGCTGGAGCGCCTGCTGCGCGAGGGCCGCTTCGCCGTCACCGCCGAGCTGAACCCGCCGGACAGCGCCGACCCGCGCGAGGTCTACGAGCGCGCCCTGGTGCTGTCCGAGGTCGTCGACGCGATCAACGCCACCGACGCGTCCGGCGCCAATGTCCACATGTCCTCGGTCGGCATCTGCTCGCTCCTGACCCGCGCCGGCTACGCCGTTGTCATGCAGATCTCCTGCCGCGACCGCAACCGCATCGCCATCCAGGGTGACGTGCTCGGTGCGGCGGCGATGGGCGTCGCCAACATCCTGTGCCTGACCGGCGACGGGGTGCAGGCCGGCGACCAGCCCGGCGCGAAGCCGGTGTTCGATCTCGACTCCACCGCGCTGCTCGAGACCGTCCGCACGATGCGCGACGAAGGGAAGTTCCTCTCCGGCCGCAAGCTCAGCGTGCCGCCGCGCGTGTTCCTGGGCGCGGCCGAGAATCCCTTCGCCCCGCCCTACGATTTCCGCCCGTTGCGCATGGCGAAGAAGATCGCGGCCGGCGCGCAGTTCATCCAGACCCAGTACTGCTTCGACCTGCCGCTCTTGGAGCGGTTCATGTCGCGCGTGCGCGATCTGGGGCTCGACCGGGAATGCTTCATCCTGGTGGGCGTGGGCCCGCTGGCCTCGGCCAAGACCGCACGCTGGATGCGCTCGAACGTGCCGGGGATCCACATTCCCGACGCGATCATCCAGCGGCTCGAAGGCGCCAAGAACCAGCGCGCCGAGGGCAAGGCGATCTGCGTCGAGATCATCCAGCAGGTGCGCGCGATGAAGGGCGTGGCCGGCGTGCACGTTATGGCCTATCGCCAGGAAGAGTTCGTGTCCGAGATCATCCAGGCGTCCGGCGTGCTGGCCAACCGCCGCCGGACCCTTGAAGCGGGAGCAGCGTCGTGACCGATACCGTCATCTCCTCGGCGACCAAGGAAGTCGTGATCGGCTTCGACCGCCCCTTCGTCGTGATCGGCGAGCGCATCAACCCCACCGGCCGCAAGCTGCTCGCCGCCGAGATGGCCGCGGGCGACATGTCCAGGGTCAGCGCCGACGCCATCGCCCAGGTCGAGGCCGGCGCCACGATGCTCGACGTCAACGCCGGCATCCCGCTGGCCGACGAGCCGAAGATCCTGGCCGACGCGATCCAGCTCGTGCAGTCGCTGACCGACGTGCCGCTATCGATCGACAGCTCGATCGTCGCCGCGCTCGAGGCCGGGCTGGCGGTCTACAAGGGCCGGCCGCTGGTCAACTCGGTGACCGGCGAGGAAGAGCGGCTCGAGGCCGTGCTGCCGCTGATCAAGAAGTACGACTGCGCCGTGATCGCGATCTCGAACGACGAGACCGGCATCTCCGAGGACCCCGACGTTCGCTTCGCTGTCGCCAAGAAGATCGTCGAGCGCGCCCAGGACTACGGCATCAAGCCCTGCGACATCGTGGTGGATCCGCTGGTCATGCCAGTGGGCGCGATCAACATCGCCGGGCTGACCGCCTTCAAGATCATTCGCCGCCTGCGCGAGGAGCTGAAGGTCAACACGAGCTGCGGCGCGTCGAACATCAGCTTCGGCCTGCCGAACCGCCACGGCATGAACGCCGCCTTCCTCAGCATGGCGATCGGCGCCGGCATGACCTCGGCGATCATGAACCCGCTGCGCGCCGAGGAGATGGCCGCCGTCATGGGCGCGGACGTGCTGGCCGGCCACGACCCGAACTGCGCGCGCTGGATCAAGCGCTTCCGCGAGCCGACGCCCGAGGGCGCGGTCATGGAAGGCACCGGCGCCAGGCGCGAGAACCGCCGCCGGGCACGGCCGGCCGCTTCGTAGAGGCCCATGAACGACACCGGCAATACCGACGCCCTGGTCGTCTTCACCCCGTCCGGCAAGCGCGGGCGGTTTCCCGTCGGCACGCCGGTGCTCACGGCCGCGCGGCGGCTGGGCGTGGACATCGACTCGGTCTGCGGCGGGCGGTCGATCTGCGGGCGCTGCCAGGTCACGGTCAGCGAGGGCGCCTTCGCCAAGTTCGCGCTCACCTCCTCGACCGAGCACCTGACGCCGGTCGCGGCCGAGGAACTGGCCTACGCCGCCAAGAAGCCGATGGCCGAGGGGCGCCGCCTGTCCTGCTGCGCCAAGCTGACGGGCGACGCGGTGATCGACGTGCCGGCCGACAGCCAGGTGCACCGCCAGATCGTCCGCAAGCGCGCCGAGGCGCGCAAGGTGACGGTCGATCCCGTCGTGACCCTGCACTATGTCGAGGTCACCGAGCCCGACATGCACGATCCCTCCGGCGACCTGCGCCGGGTCGAGCTGGCGCTGGAGACGCAGTGGGACCTGCACGGGGTGGACTGCGACCTGCACGTGCTGAAGACCCTGCAGGCCGCGCTGCGCAAGGGCCAGTGGAAGATCACGGTCGCGGTGCGCGAGGCGAACCCGGGTGCCAAGGGCGGGCGCATCGTCGCGGTGTGGCCGGGCTTCCACGACGCGATCTACGGCCTCGCCGTCGACATCGGCTCGACCACCATCGCCGCCCATCTCTGCGACCTGCACACGGGCAACGTCGTCGCCTCCTCCGGCGTGATGAATCCGCAGATCCGCTTCGGCGAGGACCTGATGAGCCGGGTCAGCTACGTGATGATGAACCCGGGCGGCGACGCCGAGATGACCCAGGTGGTGCGCGAGGCGCTGGACCATCTCGCGGCCGAGGTCGCCAAGACCGCCGGCGTGACGCCGGGCGACATCCTGGAAGCGACCGTGGTCGGCAATCCGATCATGCACCACCTCTTCCTCGGCATCGACCCGACCGAGCTGGGCGGCGCACCCTTCGCGCTCGCGATCGACCGCGCCGTGACGATGCGGGCGAGCGAGCTCGACCTGCACCTGCATCCCGGCGCGCGGGTCTACGTGCTGCCCTGCATCGCCGGCCATGTCGGCGCCGATACGGCCGGCGTGATCCTGTCGGAGTCGCCGCAGGTCTCGGACGAGCTGATGCTGGTGGTCGATGTCGGCACCAATGCCGAGATCGTGCTGGGCAACAAGAACCGCCTGCTCGCCGCTTCGAGCCCGACCGGCCCCGCCTTCGAGGGCGCGCAGGTCTCCTCCGGCCAGCGCGCCGCGCCCGGCGCGATCGAGCGCCTGCGCATCGACCGCGAGACGCTGGAGCCGAAGTTCAAGGTGATCGGCTGCGACCTGTGGTCCGACGATCCGGGCTTCGCCGCGGCGACCGAGGCGACGGGCGTCACCGGCATCTGCGGCTCGGGCATCATCGAGGCGATCGGCGAGCTCTATCTCAGCGGCATCCTCACGCAGGACGGCGTCATCGACGGCAGCATGGCGGCGAAGTCGCCGCGCATCGTCTCGGACGGCCGGACCTTCTCGTACCTGATCCGGGACGGCGAGCCGACGATCACCGTGACACAGAACGACGTGCGCGCGATCCAGCTCGCCAAGGCCGCGCTCTATGCCGGCGCCAAGCTGCTGATGGACCGCTACGGCGTCGAGACCGTGGACCGCATCGTGCTCGCCGGCGCCTTCGGCAGCCATATCGACACGACCTACGCGATGGTGCTGGGGATGATCCCGGACTGTCCGCTGAAGAAAGTTTCCGCGGCGGGCAACGCCGCCGGCACCGGCGCCCGTATCGCCCTGGTCAACCGCGCCGCGCGGGCGGAGATCGAAAGCGTCGTGCGCCGCGTCGAGAAGGTCGAGACCGCGGTCGAGCCGCGCTTCCAGGAGCATTTCGTCGACGCGATGGCGATCCCGCACAAGACCGCGCCCAACCCGAACCTCGCCGCCGCCATCACGCTGCCAGAGCCGAAGCTGTCATCGCCCGAGGGCGGCGGCGAGCGCCGCCGCCGGCGAAGGGGATAGCGACGCCTCAGTTCTGCCGGATCGTCGAGCCCTTCATCGTGATGTTGCTCGATGGGCGCGCCGCGCCAGCGCCGCCGTTGCCGCTGAATGCCTTCACATGAGGCCCGCCGCCGGCCGTCGTTTCGGTGCGGCCGATGCCGATGGTCTGGGTCTTGTTGCCGCCAGCCGCGCCGGTGTTCGCGCCGTCCTTGGACATCTGCGTGCGGTCCACGATGGCAAAGCTGCGATGGCGAACCTCGCGGCCCGCCGCGTCGCCAGTGCCCTGCGGCGCCGCCAACTGGTTGATCGAGCCCATGCCCTGCAGCGAGCCGAGCGATCCGCCCTTGGGCATGCCATCGGGCGCGCGGCCGACGGGAGTACCCAGATCCATCCAGACGCTGTCGTTGCCCGATCCGGGCTTCGTCTCCGTGCTGCCGCTGCCAATGGTGATCGTCTCGTTGCTGCCGACCGATGATCCGCCCTGGCGGACCGAGCCGTCGCCCAGCAGGATGTTGGCCCCGCCGGCATGATGCGTGCGCTGCCCCGCGGCGCCATTGACGGCGCCCAGCGATAAACTTTGGACCTCGATCTCGCCCCGGTGCTTGTCGGCTTGCGGCGTGCGATTGGCGGCCTCGCGCAGCTTCTGCACCGCCGGCAGATTGGTGCCGCCGGCAGGGTTCTTGATCTTGTTGCCTCCTGCCGCCGGGCCGGTGGCCATGTCCTGGACGACCGTGGTCTGGCGCGTCTGCTCGGCGGCCCCCGCGGCATTGACAAAGACCAGGAACACGGGCGCGGCGATGAGGAGCTTGAGCGACATCGGCGACCTCCCCTGCATGGGTACGCACGCAACTCAAGTCGTAACAATAGGCTGCGCCGACACCGATGCCTGTGACCCCGCGCACAAGGCCGCATAGGTAGATAACGCGATGGCGCCGCCGGTGCGGATGCCGGCGGCGCGTCGCTTGCGCGAACGGGCGTCAGTTCTTGCGGATCGCCTGGCCCTTCAGCGCCGCGGCGTTGCCGGCGCCCGCAGCGGC
>JAEULC010000261.1 GCA_016792605.1 Rhodospirillales bacterium | reverse complement strand
GACGCCAGCACCACCTTGGACGGGCGCGGCCCCTCGGCCACCGGCAGGGCCGAGCCGACCGTGGACATCAGGCCGTCGGCGCGCTTGGCGGTGTAGGTGCCCCACAGCGCGGCCGGGTCGACGAACATCACGTTGACCTTGGTCTTGTCCATGCCGCCGGCCTTCAGCCAGGCATCGACGAAGGGCGCCCAGGGGCTGGCGGCGAAGACCACCACGCTCTTGCCCTCGAAGTCCTTCACCGTCTTGATCGGCGAGTCGCGATCGACCAGCACCGCCAGGTCGGTCTTCTTGGAGAAGCCGGCGATCGACTTCACCGTCGCGCCGTTGGCCCGGGCCTGTCCGATCAGCCCAACCTGGATCTGGCCGACATCTACCTGGCCGGCATTCACCAGCTGCAGCGTGTTGCCGGATCCGCGGCCGTCCTGCACGTCGACTTCCAGCCCTTCGGCCTTGAACCAGCCCTTGTCGTTGGCCAGGTGCATCGCCGCCTGGACGCCCCAGGGCGAGAAGTCGAGGCGCACGGAGATCTTCTCCTGCGCGCTGGCCGCCCCGGCCGCCAGCGTCATCGCCACGGCACCCATCAGCGCCTTCAGCATCGTCGTTCCGTTGATCGTCATCCCCAGATACCCCCTCAAACAGTACGTTATATCGTCCGACCGAACTTCCCTGCCCTACTCCGCCGCCTGCCGCATCGACGCCCGGAGCTTCTCCGTTGCCCCGTGGTCGACCTTGGCGCCGGAGGGGTCCATGACCACCCCGTGGCGCTCGCGCGCATAGGCGGGCGAAATCTTGCCGTTGGCGACGTCGCGGGCGACGAGCGCCAGGTCGCGGCGCAGCGGATCGCCATAGCCGCCGCCGCCGCTTTGCTCGTGCCGGATCACGTCGCCGCGGTTCATCGTCATCGTGACCTTGGCCGGCAGCTCGCGGGTGTTGCGGTCGGGATTCAGGATGTTGCGGTTGCCCGATGCGGGTCCCCCGCCCTGGATGCCATAGGGCTTGTGGGTGTGGCGGTCGGAGCGGAGCTGCAGCGTCGCCTCTTCCGCGAGCAGCCGGTACTGGCGCACCAGCCCGACGCCGCCACGATGCTCGCCCGCGCCGCAGGTATCGGGCAGGTAGCCGTATTCCTCGATCCGCACCGGGTAGCGCGCTTCCAGCGTCTCGACCGGCATGTTGGACATGTTCTGCGACGGGTTGGTCACGCCCTCGATCCCGTCCTTGGTTGCCCGGCCGCCCCAGGCGCCGTTGATCATGTCGACCAGGATGAAGGGCTCCCGCGTCTGCTTGTCCCAGCCGCCGATGCAGACCACGGTGTTGCCGCCCTCGCAGGCCGCGACCACGCGGGTCGGCACGATCTGGCCGAGGCAGCCGAGCATCGCATCGACCACGCGGTAGCCGGTCAGCGCCCGCGCGGCGACCGGCGCCGGCAGCTCGGGATTCAGCACCGAGCCCTTCGGCGCCGAAACCTTGATGCAGCGGAACACGCCGGAGTTGTTCGGCACCTGGCGGCCCAGCACGCAGCGGACGCTGAGATACGTCGCCGACTTGCAGAAGGAGAACGTCGAGTTGATCGCGCCGCGCACCTGGGGCGAGCTGCCTGCGTAGTCCACCGTCAGCTCGCCGTCGCCCACGGTGATCGCGACCTGGATCGGGATCGGCTTGTCCGAGAACCCGTCGCCGTCGATATGGTCGGTGAAGCGGTAGGTCCCCTTCGGCCACTCGCGGATCGCCTGGCGGGTCACGGTCTCAGCATAGTCGAGCAGCGCCGCGACATAGCGCTTCATGTCCGCCTCGCCGTATTTCTCGAACAGGCGCACGAACTCGCGCTCGCCGATGCGGCAGGTGGCGAGCTGGGCCTCGAGGTCGCCGACGACGAGATCAGGCACGCGCACGTTCTTCTCGATGAGCTGGAAGAGGGTCGTGTTCTTCCGGCCCCGGTCGAACAGCTTCAGGGGCGGGATGCGCAGGCCTTCCTGGTAGATCTCGGTCGAGTCGCTGGCGTTCGACCCCGGCACGCGCCCGCCCATGTCGCAGTGATGCGCGACCACGACCGAAAAGCCCTGCAGCCGGTCCTTGAAGAAGATCGGCATGAACATGAAGATGTCCGGCAGGTGCATGCCGCCGGCATAGGGGTCGTTCATGATCACGACGTCGCCGGGGTTCATGTCGTCGCGGTAGAGGCGCAGCACCTCCTCGATCGCGTCCGGCACGGCGCCCAGGTGCAGCGCCACCGTCTTGGCCTGGGCGACGATCTGCCCGTCGGCGTCGCAGAGCGTGGTCGAGTAGTCGAGCACGTCGCGCACGATCGGCGAGCGGGCGGTGCGCATGACCGTGAAAGCCATGTCGTCGACGATGGTGTCGAGCGCGCTCTTGACCACCGCGAAGGTGATCGGGTCGAGCGCCGGGGTCGCTGCGGTCGTCATTGGTCCCGTCTCCCCTAGAGGCTGACCACGATATTGCCGGTGGCGTCGGGCGCGGCCGTGGCGCCGGGCGGCACGACGATGGTCGTGTCAACGCTCTCGATCACGAGTGGGCCCGCCGCGGCCTGCTTCAGCGCGCTGCGCGCCACGACGGGCGTGTCGACCCAGCCTGTTTCGCGGTTGAAGTAGACCTTGCGCCGATGCTCGCCAGCCGACGGCGGCGTGTCGCCGACGATGCGGATGGCGCGGAAATCGACCTTGCTCGGGCGTACGCCCAGGCCCGTGAGGCGCAGCGCCGCAACCTCGACCGCCCCTTCCGAGGCGTACTGGTAGATGCTGCGGTACTCGGCCACGAAGGCGTCGCGCAGCTTCGCCAGCACATCGCCCTTGAGCGGCGGCTCGACGGCAATCGACAGCTCCGAGTCCTGACCCTTGTAGCGCAGGTCGATCTCGGCCTGGAACCGGATCTCGCGGTCGGCGAAACCCTCGGCCTTGAGCGCCGCCTGCGCCTCGTCGCGGAGCGCCGCATAGATCGCGTTGACCTCGGCGATGTCGATCTCGGCCAGCAGGCGCGGATAGGCGCGCACGAAGGGCCGCTCGACGTCGCTCGCCAGCATGCCCAGCGCCGTGAACACGCCCGGCAGGTTCGGGAACAGCACGCGCCTGATGCCGAGCGTGCGCGCCAGGTCGCAGGCATGGACGGGGCCCGAGCCACCGAAGGCGATCAGGGTGAAATCGCGCGGGTCGACGCCGCGCTCGACCGTCACCGCGCGGATGGCGCGCGCCATGTTGGCGTTGACGACCTCGCGGATGCCGTAGGCCGCGTCCTCGACGCTGAGCTTCAGCTTGCCGCACAGCACGCGCTCGATCGCCTGGCGCGCCAGTTCGGGCTTCAGCTTCAGCGTGCCGCCGGCGAGCGCCACCGGATCAAGGTAGCCGAGCACCACGTTGGCGTCGGTCACGGTCGGCTGGTCGCCGCCGATGCCATAGCAGGCCGGACCGGGGTCGGCGCCGGCCGACACCGGCCCCACATGCAAGAGGCCGCCCTCGTCGACATGCGCCATCGACCCGGCGCCCGAGCCGACCTCGGCCACGTCGACCGACGGCACCTTCATCATGAAGCCGCCGGCCTTGATGAAGCGGCTGGGCGTCGAAATGCCGGCGCGGAACTCGTACTCGTTGGTGCGCGAGATGCGCCCGCCCTGGACCAGCGACGCCTTGGCCGTGGTGCCGCCCATGTCGAACACGACCAGGTCGGGCTCCTTCGCCACGCTGCCGAGGCTGGCCGCCCCGACGACGCCGGCCGCGGGGCCGGAGGAGATGAAGAACACCGGCTTGGCCTGGGCCGTGGCGCCGGTCGCCAGGCCGCCGTTCGAGTTCACCACCAGCAGCGGCGCCTTGAGCCCGATCTTCGCCAGGCCCTCGACCAGGCGCTGCAGGTAGGTGCGCATAACAGGCACGACATAGGCGTTCACGACCGCGGTCGAGGTGCGCTCGTATTCCTTCGCCTCGGGCAGCACGTCGGTCGAGGTCGTGACCGCAAGCTGGGGCAGGTCGCGGGCCAGCAACGCCGCGGCCCGCTGCTCGTGCGCGGGATTGCGGTAGGAGTTGAGGAAGCAGAGCGCCAGCGAGGTGATGCCCTGGTCGAGCAGGTTGCGCCCGGCGGCGACCACGTCGCCCTCCTCCAGCGGCGTGATGATGCTGCCGTCGGCCGCGATGCGCTCGCGGATTTCCAGGCGGTGCCGGCGCTCGACCAGCGGGTCCGGCTTGTCCCAGGCGAGGTCGAAAAGCTCCGGCGTGCGCACGCGCCCGATCTCCAGCACGTCGCGGAAGCCCTTGGTGGTCAGCAGTCCGGTGGCGGCGCCCTTGCGCTCGAGCAGCGTGTTCGATCCGACGGTGGTGCCATGCAGCACCTCGTCGACCGCGTCCGGCGCGATGCCGGCCTTGGCGAGGATGCGGCGCACGCCCTCGACCACCGCTTCCTCGGGCTTGGCTGGGGTCGAGGAGATCTTCAGCACATGCACCTGACCGCCCGCGTCGAGCAGCACGAGGTCGGTGAAGGTGCCGCCGATATCGACGCCGATGCGCGCGCCGCGCCCGGTTTCGATCTTCATCGCCGCCGCCATGGGAAGCGCCTTAGCTCTTGTCGGAGAGCAGCACGCCCGCCTTGGCGCGCATCGACTTGGGCGTGTCGATCAGGATCACCGAGACCGCGTCGGGCCCGACCTTGTAGTCCTCGACCACCGCGTCGGTGATCTTCTTGACCAGGCTGCGCTTCTGCTCGATCGACCGTCCCTCGATCGCGTAGACGAAGACTTCAGGCATACCCCACCCCTTGTCCGTCGGTTAATTAACCGTACGGTTAGTTTCGGCGAAGCCCGGCCGGGAGTCAATCCCGGAAAATTCCTAGGCGGCGCGGAGGTAGCCCAGGATCAGGTCGGCGATGTGCTCGTGTCGGCGGGCAAGGCGCTCGGGCGCGGCCAAGTCGAGGCCGAAGATGAAGCCCAGCGTGTGGCGGTTGGCGAGGTAGAAATACCCCAGGGCCGAGATCGAGATGTAGAGGTCGACCGGGTCGACGTCGCGCGTGAACACGCCCTCGGCGCGCCCCCGGCGCAGCAGCTCCCCGATCGTGTCGATCAGCGGGTTGTACAGGCTGCGGATCCTCTGCGACCGCTTGATGTGCTTGGCGCGCAGCAGGTTCTCCGTGTTCATCAGGCTGATGACGGCGGGCTCGTCGATGAAGTGCTGGAAGGTGTGGTGGATCAGCCGGCGCATGCCCTCGACCGGATCGAGCCCCTGCAGCGAGAGGTCGTGCTGGCTCGCGCGCATGCCCTCGTAGAGCCGCTCCATGACGGCGAGGTAGAGGCCTTCCTTCGAGTCGAAGTAGTGGTAGAGCAGGTTCTTGTTGACGCCGCAGCGCTGGGCGATGCGCTCGACCCGCGCACCGTCATAGCCATGGGCCGAGAACTCGTCGGTCGCGGCCTGCAGGATCTTCGCCTGGCTGCGCTCGGCATCGCGCTTCGCCGGCGGCGCCTTCTTCGCGGCGGTCTTCACCTTGGTCATGGGCGCCTGCCATAGCGTCAATCGGCGGGACCCGCAATAAGAAGCGCCGGAGCGCTTGCGCCGCTGCGCCCGGCCGCTATGGTCTCGGGACGCAGCGAACGACGGGGGAAGCATGTCCGATCTGAAGGGAAAGATCGCCTGGGTGACGGGCGCAGGGTCCGGCATGGGCGAGGCAAGCGCATTGGCGCTGGCTGCCGCGGGCGCGGAGGTGGTGCTGACCGGCAGGCGCCAAAACCTGCTGGAGAGCGTCGCCCAGCGCATCAGGGCCGCGGGTGGCAAGGCGCATGTCCAGGCCGGCGACATCACCGACGCAGGCCGAGTCGAGGAGATTGCGCGCTGGATCGCCGGCGCCCTCAAGCGGATCGACATCCTGTTCGCCAATGCCGGCGCCAACATTCCCGACCGGCAATGGACCAGGCTGAAGCCCCAGGGCGTCGACGAGGTGGTGAGCGCCAACCTCAACAGCGCCTTCTACTGCATCTCCGCCGTGCTGCCGGCGATGCGGGCGCAGAAGGACGGCGTGATCATCGTGACCGCCAGCATCGCCGGCCGGATCATCTCGAACCTCGCCGGCACGGCCTATACCGCCGCCAAGCACGGCGTGGTCGCACTCTGCCACACGGTCAATCGCGAGGAATGCATCCACAACATCCGCTGCACCGCCCTGCTGCCGGGCGAGGTGGCGACGCCGATCCTCGACAAGCGCCCGGTGCCGGTCACGGCCGAGGACCGCGCCAAGATGGTGCAGTCCGAGGACATCGCCGACCTGGTGCGCTACATCGCCGGCCTGCCGCCGCGCGTGGTGCTGAACGAGGTCTGGGTCACGCCGACCTGGAACCGCGCCTATGTCGCCGACCTGGGGCTGAAGCCGTGAGCAAGGCCAAGGACGTCACGATCTACCACAACCCGAAATGCAGCACCTCGCGCAATGTCCTGGCGCTGATCCGCGAGCAAGGCATCGAGCCCACGGTGGTCGAATACCTGAAGGCGCCGCTTTCGCGGGCCGATTTAGAGGCGCTGATGAAGCGCGGCAAGCTTGAGGCCCGCGACCTGCTGCGCGACAAGGAGCCGCTCGCGGCCGAGCTGGGACTCAAGGACAAGGCGGCGCCGGCGAAGAAGATCCTGGACGAGATCGCGGCCAATCCCGTCCTGCTCAACCGCCCGATCGTCACGAGTTCCAAAGGCGCCCTCCCCTGCCGCCCGCCGGAGACGGTGCTGGCGCTGCTATAGGGCGCGCGCCGGGCGTCTAGCTGTCCTGGAACACCTGCTCGCGCTTCGAGCGGATCGTCGGCACCACCATCAGGATCAGCAGGCCCAGCGCCATCAACAGCATCGTGGCGGAAAGCGGCCTCGTCGCGAACACGGTGTAGTCGCCGCGCGACAGCACCAGTGCGCGGCGCAGGTTCTCCTCGAGCAACGGCCCCAGGATGTAGCCGAGCAGCAGCGGGGCCGGCTCGCAGTCGAGCTTGAGGAAGATGTAGCCGAGGAAGCCGAACAGAACCGCGATCCAGACGTCGAACATGTTGTTGTTGGCGCTGAACGCGCCAATGGCGCAGCACAAGAGGATCACGGGATAGAGCAGCCGGTAGGGCATGCTGAGCAGCTTCACCCACAGCCCGACCATGGGAAGGTTGAGGATCACCAGCATGGCGTTGCCGATCCACATGCTGGCAATCAGCCCCCAAAAGAGGCCCGGCGTCTTGGTCATGATCTCGGGGCCGGGCTGGATGTCGTGGATAATCAGCGCGCCGACCATCAGCGCCATCACGGCGTTGGACGGAATCCCGAGCGTCAGCATCGGCACGAACGAGATCTGCGCACCGGCGTTGTTGGCCGATTCCGGCCCGGCCACGCCCTCGATCGCGCCGCGGCCGAAGCGCGACGGATCGCGGGCGAGCTTCTTCTCAAGCGCGTAGGACGCAAAGGCCGACAGCGTCGCGCCGCCGCCCGGCAGGATGCCC
>JAEULC010000252.1 GCA_016792605.1 Rhodospirillales bacterium | reverse complement strand
CGGGCTCGGCCGCACCGGCATGATCGGCGCCCGGCTGCTGGTCGAACTGGGCGTGGCGCCCGACGCGGCCATCGCCGCGATCCGCAAGGCCCGGCCGGGATCGATCGAGACTGCGGAGCAGGAAGAGCACGTGCGCGCCTGCAAGCCGATCCCGGCAGGGACCTGAGGTGCCGTGCTGTTCACCGTATTCTTCCTGGCGCTGAAGGACGCCCGCGTGCCGGTGTCGCTGACCGAGTACCTGACCCTGATGGCGGCGATGAAGGCCGGGGCGGCGTCCTACGACGTCGAGGAGTTCTACTTCCTCAGCCGCTCGGCGCTGGTGAAGGACGAGCGCAACATCGACAAGTTCGACCGCGTCTTCGCCAAGTATTTCGAGGCACTGGAATCGGTCGACCTGGCCCAGGCGAACATTCCCGAGGAGTGGCTGAGGAAGCTGGCCGAGAAGGTGCTGACCGAGGAGGAGAAGCGCCAGATCGAGGCGCTGGGCGGCTGGGACAAGCTGATGGAGACGCTGCGCCAGCGCCTGGCCGAGCAGAAGGACCGTCACCAGGGCGGCAGCAAGTGGATCGGCACGGCCGGCACCTCGCCCTTCGGCGCCTATGGCTACAACCCCGAGGGCATCCGCATCGGCCAGGACGGCAACCGCAACTTCCGCGCCGTGAAGGTGTGGGACAAGCGCGAGTTCAAGAACCTGGACGACGACGTCGAGGTCGGCACCCGCAACATCAAGGTGGCGCTGCGCCGCCTGCGCCGCTTCGCGCGCGAAGGGGCGGCGACCGAGCTCGACCTGCCCGACACGATCCGCTCGACCGCGCATAACGGCGGCTTCCTCGACCTGAAGATCGTCCCGGAGCGGCACAACACCGTGAAGGTGCTGCTGCTGCTCGACATCGGCGGGTCGATGGACGAGCACGTGAAGGGCTGCGCCGAGCTGTTCTCCGCCGCCAGCAGCGAGTTCAAGCATCTCGAGACCTTCTACTTCCACAACTGCCCCTATGAGCGGCTCTGGCGCGACAACCGCCGCCGGCACGGCGAGACGACGCCGACCTGGCAGGTGCTGCACACCTATCCTGCGGACTGGAAGCTGATCGTGGTCGGCGACGCGACCATGAGCCCCTACGAGATCGTGCAGCCGGGCGGAAGCGTCGAGCACTTCAACGAGGAATCCGGCGAGGTGTGGATGCAGCGCCTGTTCCACACCTACCCGCACGCCGTGTGGCTGAACCCGAAGCCGGAGGAGGAGTGGCCCTACAACCGCTCGGTCGGCATACTGCGCACGCTCACCGGCCACCGCATGTACCCGCTGACGCTGGGTGGCCTCGACCAGGCGATGCGGGAGCTGAACCGGTGAGCGACGTTTCCGTCCGGCCTTACGAGCCCTCGCAGAAGGACGCGGTGGCGACGCTGATCACCTCGATTCAGCGCGGCGAGTTCGGCATCCCGATCACGCTCGCCGACCAGCCCGACCTGCAGGACATTCCCGGCTTCTACCGCAAGGGCGCCGGCAATTTCTGGGTGGCGTTCCGGGACGGCGCGGTCGTCGGCACCATCGCCTTGATCGATATCGGCGAAGGGCAGGGCGCGCTGCGCAAGATGTTCGTCCATCCCGATCATCGCGGCGGCAAGCCTGGCGCGGCCGCGGTGCTGCTCGACACGCTGCTCGGCTGGGCGAAGGCGAAGGGCCTCGGCGAGATCCTGCTCGGCACGACCGACAAGTTCCTCGCCGCGCACCGCTTCTACGCCAAGAACGGCTTCGACGAGATTCCGGCCGCGACGCTGCCCGACCGCTTTCCGCGCATGGCGGTCGACAGCAAGTTCTATCGCAGGCGGTTGTGACCGGCCCGGCGCCGCACCTGTTTCCCGCCCCGCCCGGCGCGCAGCCGCAGCGCCTGACCTCGCCCGCCGGGGGCACGATCCGCTATGTCTACTGGCGCGCCGCCCGGCTGCCGGCGCAGGGCACCGCGCTTGTCCTGCCGGGCCTCGGCGAGTTCGTCGAGAAGTACCACGAGACCGTCGCCGACCTGCTGGCGCGCGGCTTCGAGGTCTATGTCATGGACTGGTACGGCCAGGGGCTTTCGACCCGGCCGCTCGCCAACCGGGACAAGCTGCATGTCCAGGGGTTCAGCCGCTACCTGGTCGACCTGGCGAAGCTCGTCGACGGCGTGCTCGCCAAGCGCGACGTGCGGCCGCGGATCGTGGTCGGACATTCGCTCGGCGCGCATCTGGCGCTGCGCCACGCGCGCGACCATCCGCGCGCCTTCGACGCCATGGTCCTGCTGTCGCCCCTGGCCGGCATCAACTACGGCCGGCTCCCCGGCTGGCTGGCGCGGCTCATCACCGCGACGATGTGCTTCCTGGGCTTCGGGCGCGCCTATGTCTTCGGCGGGCATGACTACGACCCGAAGCGCAAGCGCTTCGACGGCAACCGGCTGACCGGCGACGAGGCGCGGTTCCGCGAGCAGCACGACTGGATCAAGCGCAACCCGGAGCTTGCGACCGGCGGCCCGAGCTTCGCCTGGCTGCGCGCGGCGCAGCGGTCGATGCGCACCGCGTCGCGGCCCGGCTTCCTGGCTGCGATCAAGGCACCGACCCTGGTCCTGTCGCCCGCGGTCGACCGGATCATTTCCGTCGTCGCGGCGCAGCGCCTGGCCCAGGCGCTGCCCAATGCGTTGTATGTCGAGTTTCCCGAAGCCGGCCACGAACTGCTGCGCGAGCGCGATTCCGTCCGCACGCTGCTGTGGGAGCGCATCGACGATTTCCTGGCGCCGCTCCTGGCCGAAGAGAAATTCGCGACTACGCCGCCGCTTCTTCGGTAGGGGCGGGGTAGCGCCGGCCAGAAGGTCGAGCTTCTCGGCCGCCGCCAGCACGCGGCCGGCGGCATAGGGCGCGCGGTCGGCGAGATAGGGGGCCTGGGTCACGAGTTCCCGCAGCTCCTGCGCCACCTGCAGGATGTTGCGTGCCACCGTTGGGTCTACCTGAATCATCATGGGTCTGAGCGTAACCGTGGTCGGCTACGCGCGCATGACCGCGCGATGACAGAAACGTAAACGCGCCGGACCCCAGGGGAGTCCGGCGCGTCGTTGCGTCGGTCAGTCGAAGGAAGAAGAGACTTACGCCAGCGCCTTCTTCAGGTTCTGGTCGATCTTGTCCAGGAAGTCCTGGG
This sequence comes from Rhodospirillales bacterium, assembly GCA_016792605.1. Classification (GTDB taxonomy): domain Bacteria; phylum Pseudomonadota; class Alphaproteobacteria; order JAEULC01; family JAEULC01; genus JAEULC01. The sequence continues at coordinate 10,308 of JAEULC010000252.1, read as the reverse complement.
TGTTGAGGTAGGGCGCCTTGGCGTCGATCAGGATCGCCAGGTCCTTGGTCATGGAACCCGATTCGACCGTGTCGACGCACACCTTCTCCAGCGTCTTGGCGAAGTGCTGCAGGTCGGGCGTATCGTCGAACTTGCCGCGGTACCACAGGCCCTGCGTCCAGGCGAAGATCGACGCGATCGGGTTGGTCGAGGTCTGCTTGCCGGCCTGGTGGTCGCGGAAGTGGCGCGTCACCGTGCCGTGCGCCGCCTCGGCCTCGACCGTCTTTCCGTCGGCGGTCATCAGCACCGAGGTCATCAGGCCCAGCGAGCCGAAGCCCTGCGCCACGGTGTCGGACTGCACGTCGCCGTCGTAGTTCTTGCAGGCCCACACATAGGCGCCTTCCCACTTCAGCGCCGAGGCGACCATGTCGTCGATCAGCCGGTGCTCGTAGACGATGCCCTTGGCCTTGAACTTGTCCTTGAACTCCTTGTCGAACACCTCTTGGAAGAGATCCTTGAAGCGCCCGTCATAGACCTTGAGGATCGTGTTCTTGGTCGACAGGTACACCGGCCAGCCGAGGTTCAGGCCGTAGTTGAAGCAGGCCTGGGCGAAGTCGCGGATCGAATCGTCCAGGTTGTACATGCCCAGCGCCACGCCCGAGGACGGCGCGTCGAAGACGTCGTAGGTCACGGGCTTGCCGCCGTCGGCGGGCGCGAAGGTCATCGTCACCTTGCCCTTGCCGGGGAACTTGAAGTCGGTCGCACGGTACTGGTCGCCGAAGGCGTGGCGGCCGATGACGATCGGCTTGGTCCAGTTCGGCACCAGGCGCGGCACGTTCTTGCAGATGATCGGCTGGCGGAAGATCGTGCCGCCCAGGATGTTCCGGATCGTGCCGTTGGGCGACCGGTACATCTTCTTGAGGTTGAACTCCTTCACCCGCGCCTCGTCCGGGGTGATGGTCGCGCACTTGATGCCGACGCCGTACTTCTTGATCGCGTTGGCCGCGTCGACCGTGACCTGGTCGTCGGTCTTGTCGCGGTATTCGACGCCCAGGTCGTAGTATTCGATCTTGAGGTCGAGATAGGGCAGGATCAGCTTGTCCTTGATGAACTTCCAGATGATCCGCGTCATCTCGTCGCCGTCGAGATCGACAACCGGCGTCTTCACCTTGATCTTGGCCATGTCCTTAAGGACTCCCCTGGGAAATTTCGAGGCGCACCATAGCCAAGGGCGGGGCGGGGATCAATCTGACCCCGACGCCGCCCGGACCGGCCGGATCGGAAGCCGGCTAGATCAGCTTGTCCTTCGGCGCCACCCGGGGCGGCGGCGCCCGATCCAGCGCCTCGAACAGGCCCTCGATGCCCTCGGCGACCTCGTAGAGACCGCGGGTCTCGGGCTTGGCGTAGTTCGCGGCGATGATGTGGTCGAGCAGGCCGCGCAAGGGCTTCCAGTAATTGTCGATATCGACCAGCACGACAGGCTTGTCGTGCAGTGCCAACTGGCGCCAAGTCAGGATCTCGAAGAACTCGTCGAGCGTACCGTAGCCGCCCGGCAGGATGGCGAAGGCGTCGGCGAGCTGGAACATGGTTTCCTTGCGCTCGTGCATCGACTTCGAGACGATGAGCTGGGTGACGCCGCGGTGGCCGACCTCCAGGTCGTCCAGGTGCTTGGGAATCACCCCGATCACCTGGCCGCCGGCCTGCAGCGTCGCGTCGGCGACGATGCCCATCAGGCCGATCATCCCGCCGCCATAGACCAGGGTGATGCCGCGCTCGCCCAGCGCCTTGCCGAGATGCTCGGCGGCCAGGAGGTGGCTTGGCGCCCCCCGGCTGGACGAGCCGCAATAGACGCAGATCGATTTTATCGAACTCATTGGCATTATTGAATTTTTCGTCCTTCTGGCCCAACGTCCCGTCGCGCGCCGGGGCGCGCCTTGCTGGCGCTGTATACCGAACTCGGGCGCGGCGCACAAAGCCGGGGCATGCGCCGCCGCCCGGCGCCAACGATGTCCATGCAGCTTCGTTGCCATCGCCGCCCTGTTCTGGCATGGTCCGCGCGCTTTTCGCGGGGGAACCCGGCGGGATCGGCATCCGATCGGGCCGGGATCGCGGAAATCCAAACATACGGGACAGTTGCGGGGGCTCGCACCCCGGTCCAGTCAGAACAAGAGGGTAGGATCGATGATCTACGGGTTCGTGATCGCCTGCGGCTTGCTGGCGATCGTCTACGGCATCGTCGTCGGCAAGGCCGTTATGGCCGCCGACGCCGGCACGCCGCGCATGCGCGAGATTGCCGGCGCCATCCAGGAAGGCGCCAGCGCCTATCTGAAGCGCCAGTACACCGCCATCGCCATGGTCGGCGTTGTCGTGCTGATCGTGCTGGGCCTGTTCCTGGGCGGCTGGGCCGCGGGCGGGTTCGTGGTCGGCGCGGTGCTCTCGGGCGCGGCCGGCTTCATCGGCATGAACGTCTCGGTGCGCGCCAACGTGCGCACGGCGGTCGCGGCGCAGAAGAGCCTGGCCGAAGGCCTGGACATCTCGTTCAAGGCCGGTGCGATCACCGGCATGCTGGTGGCGGGCCTGGCGCTGCTGGGCGTCGTCGTCTACTACGTGGTCCTGCTCAAGGCGGGCGTCTCGAGCCGCACGATGATCGACGCGCTGGTGGCGCTCGGTTTCGGCGCCTCGCTGATCTCGATCTTCGCCCGTCTCGGCGGCGGCATCTTCACCAAGGGCGCCGACGTCGGCGCCGACCTGGTGGGCAAGGTCGAAGCCGGCATTCCCGAGGATGACCCACGCAACCCGGCCGTGATCGCCGACAACGTCGGCGACAACGTCGGCGACTGCGCCGGCATGGCGGCGGACCTGTTCGAGACCTATGCCGTGACCGCGGTCGCGACCATGGTGCTGGCGTCGATCTTCTTCGCCACCGACGCGGCCCTGATGGCCAACATGATGGCCTATCCGCTGGTGCTCGGCGGGGTCTGCATCGTCACCTCGATCATCGGCACGTTCTTCGTGAAGCTCGGGTCCGACAACGGGATCATGTGGGCGATGTACAAGGGCCTGATCGTGGCCGCAATCCTGAGCGCGATCGTGTTCCTGCCGGTCACGGCCTGGATCGTGGGCCTCGGCACCACCATGACGGTGGCGGGCAAGTCCTTCACCGGCATGAGCCTGTTCTACTGCGCGCTGGTGGGCCTGGTGGTCACCGGCCTGATCGTGTGGGTGACCGAGTACTACACCGGCACGGACTACCGCCCGGTGCGCTCGGTGGCGCAGGCGTCGGTCACGGGTCACGGCACGAACGTGATCCAGGGCCTCGCGGTGTCGATGGAAGCGACGGCCCTGCCGGCGCTGATCATCTGCGCCGGCATCATCGTCTGTTACATGTTCGCGGGACTCTTTGGCATCGCCATCGCGACCACGGCGATGCTCGCCCTCGCGGGGATGATCGTGGCGCTCGATGCCTACGGCCCGGTCACCGACAACGCCGGCGGCATCGCCGAGATGTCGGGCCTGCCGAAGGAAGTGCGCAAGAACACCGACGCGCTCGACGCGGTGGGCAACACGACCAAGGCGGTGACCAAGGGCTACGCGATCGGCTCGTCCGGTCTCGGCGCGCTGGTGCTGTTCGCGGCCTACACCTCGGACCTCGACTACTTCATCGCGCAGGGCAAGCTGGGCGTGAAGTCGGTCGAGTTCTCGCTCAAGAACCCCTACGTGGTGGTCGGCCTGCTGCTCGGCGGCTTGCTGCCCTATCTGTTCGGGGCGATGGGCATGACCGCGGTCGGCCGCGCCGCCGGCTCGGTGGTGATCGAGGTGCGCCGCCAGTTCAAGGAGATCCCGGGGATCATGGAAGGGACCGGCAAGCCGGAATACGGCAAGGCGGTCGACATGCTGACCCGCGCGGCGATCAAGGAGATGATCGTCCCGTCGCTCCTGCCGGTGCTGTCGCCGATCGTGCTGTTCGTGATCGTGCGCCTGATCTCGGGCCCCGCCGACGCCTTCGCGGCGCTGGGCGCGATGCTGCTCGGCGTGATCGTGACCGGCCTGTTCGTCGCGATCTCGATGACCGCGGGCGGCGGCGCCTGGGACAACGCCAAGAAGATCTTCGAGGACGGCTTCACCGACGCGGCCGGCCAGAAGCACTTCAAGGGCTCCGACGCGCACAAGGCGGCGGTCACCGGCGACACGGTCGGCGATCCTTACAAGGACACGGCGGGCCCGGCCGTGAACCCGATGATCAAGATCACCAACATCGTGGCGCTGCTGCTGCTGGCCGCGCTCGCGCACTAAGGCGATCCGACGACAACGGCGACCGGTTGGGCCGAGGCCCGATCGGTCGCCGTTTACTTTTCTGGGCGAAGCGAACGAGGGTGGAGGCCTACGGCCCGACGGCGTTGCCGCCGCCTGCCTTGTTGAACTTGCCGATATTGCCGAGCAGCTGGTCGAACACGGTGATCGACTTGCCGGCGGTCGGCGTCGAGCGCTGGATGATGTCGACGTCCTTGGCGTCGGCCAGGTTCAGCTTCTTCACTTCCAGCACCTTGTCCTGCTCGTCGAACTGGACCTCGAGCACCTGCTGGTCGATCGTGTTGGGATTGAAGAAGGCGATCTTCTCGGTCTTGCGGCTGATGTAGTACCAGCGCTTGTCGCTGAACGTGCCGATGGTCGAGGGCGAGCCGATGAGTTGGACCACCTCGTCCTTGGAATTGCCGGGCTTGAGCTGCTCCAGCTTCTCCGGGTCGGGGACGTTGCCGCGCTGGGCGATGGTCGCGGTGGCGGCGCAGCCCGCCAGCGCCAGGCTGGCGGCGGCGAGGGTAAGATTCCGCAGGCTTCGGCTCGCCTGGTCGAACGTCATCTTGTCGGGCGCCTCGGCAGTTGACCCAAGGCCGGTCGGCGGTCGCGCAACGCCGCTGTTTGGGCGTTCGCGCGGGGTTGACCCGAACCGCAAGGACCGGCAATCACTTGGCGCCGCAAGATGGCACCGGGGGCCAGGACTGTCAATTCCAGCGCCCCCGGGCCCGAGCACCGGAGCGGCCGGAGATTGGGATGCGAATCAAGGGCTTGTTCAAGCGCGACCCGGCCGCGGCGGCGGCCCAGGCGCTCTACGCCCAGGTGGTCGAGCAGGCGCGCCGGCCGGGCTTCTACCGCGACCTGGGCGTGCCCGACACGCTCGACGGACGCTTCGACATGATCGTGCTGCACGCCTTCCTGGTGCTGCATCGGCTGAAGGCCGAGGGCGAGGCCCAGGGCCCGGTCGGCCAGGCGCTGTTCGACCTCATGTTCGCCGACATGGACGCCTCGCTGCGCGAGCTCGGCGTCGGCGACCTGTCGGTGGGCAAGAAGGTCAAGCAGATGGCGACCGGCTTTTACGGCCGCGTGGCGGCCTACGAGGAGGGGCTGGCGGCCCAGGGCGCATCCGGGGGCGCATCCGGGGGCGCATCCGGCGACGATGCCCTGGTGGGGGCGCTGCGCCGCAACCTCTACGGCACGACGGCGGCGGACCCCGGTCATGTCGCCGCCATGGCCGGCTATGTACGCCGGCAGGCGGCGGCGCTTGCCGGACAGCCGGTCGCGGCGCTGACCGGGGGCGCGGTCCGCTTTGCCGCGCCGGAGGGCGTGGCGTGACGCCGGCCGGCGCACCGGCGCCCGAATTCTCCCGGCCGGTCGCCGCCGACCGCATCGGGCGGGACGGCTACCAGGTCACGATCGAGGCCACCCCGGCCGAGCGCGCGGCCCTGACCGCCCGGCTCGGGCTGGTGTCGCTGGAGGCGCTCACGGCGCGCTGCCGGCTCCGGCAGGTCGCGGGCGGGATGATCGAGCTCAAGGCCAGCTTCGAGGCCGCCGTGACCCAGCAATGTGTCGTCTCCCTGGAGCCGTTCCCGGCCCGCGTCGCCGACGAATTCACCCAGCGCTATGCCCTCGACCCCCAACGCCTGCGCAAGCTCGTCGACGATGCGGAAATGTTCGACCCCGAGGCGGACGACCCGCCGGAGGCGCTGGCGGAGGGCGGCATCGACCTGGGCGAGGCCGTGGCGCAACAGCTTGCCGTCGCACTGGATCCGTTTCCGCGCGCCCCTGGCGTATCCTTCGAAGGCAGCAGCGAGGAGCCATCCACAGCTGTTTCCACAGGGTTGTCCGCAAAGCGATCCCCAACCCCTGTGAAGATCGGGGACAAGGGGGAAACGCCAACGAAGCCCAATCCTTTCGCCGTGCTGTCTAAATTCAAGAAATAAGTTTAGGAAACGGCGTTAATATATTGATATTAAATATTTTTATTGCATAGCATTGCCTTCGGTCTACGCCAAAGGTTTCTGCGCCGGAACGACCGGCAGGTCCGTCGTGTCGGTGCCGCCGCCTGGCGGTCCTGACCGGCGCCGGGTGGGCGAAATCCTGCACCCCAGAACGCCGTTTCAACTGCTTGCCGGGCCAAGGGCTTTCCGCTAAAGAAGCGCGCTCGTGGCGCTGGCCCTGGCGGGCCGCGGCCGCTTTGCATTCTCCAGGAGTTTACGGTCATGGCCGTTCCGAAGAAAAAGGTCTCGAAGTCGCGCCGTGACATGCGCCGCGCCCATCACGCGCTCAAGCCGACGACGGCGCTGGAATGCGCCAATTGCGGCGAGCTGAAGCGGGCGCACCACGTCTGCGCCAAGTGCGGCTACTACGACGGCCGCGAAGTCGTCGCCACCGCCAGCGCCTGACCGGGTCGCGGGCCCGCCAAGACCGCCCGCGGGGGAGGGCAGCCTTGAACAGGGGCCGTTCTAGCGTGCCCCCATCCAGAGTCGTGCAATGACGCGGCCGGTTGTCCGGCTGGCGCTCGACGCGATGGGCGGCGACAACGCGCCCGATTCGGTCGTTTCGGGCGCCGATCTGGTACGTCAGCGGTTCCCCACGGCCCAGTTCCTGTTCGTCGGCGACGAGGCGCGCGTGCGGCCGCTGGTCGAACGGCACCCGGGCCTCGCCCAGGTCGCGACCTACCGCCACACCACCGAGATCGTCACCAACGACGCCAAGCCGTCGGCGGCGCTGCGCGGCGGCAAGAATTCCAGCATGCGGCTCGCGATCAACGCGGTGCAGGAAGGCCTCGCCGACGGCGTGATCTCGGCCGGCAACACCGGGGCGCTGATGGCCATGGCCAAGCTGGTGTTGAAGACCGCGCCGGGCATCGACCGGCCGGCCATCGTGGCCTCGTTCCCGACCAAGCGCGGCGCCAGCGTGATGCTCGACCTCGGCGCCAACCTGGAATGCGACGCGCGCAACCTGGTGCAGTTCGCGATCATGGGCGAAGCCTTCGCACGCACCGTGATGGGCACGGCCAAGCCGACGGTTGGCCTGCTCAATGTCGGCTCCGAGGACCAGAAGGGCCACGAGGAGCTGCGTACCGCCCACGCGGCCCTGCGCGAGAACAAGCTGGACCTGTCCTTTCACGGGTTCGTCGAGGGCGACGACATCACCAAGGGGACCGTCGACGTGGTCGTGACCGACGGCTTCACCGGCAACGTGGCGCTGAAGACCGCCGAGGGCACGGCGCAGTTCTTCTCCGGCCTGATGCGCCAGGCATTCTCGGGCTCGCTCGGCGCCAAGCTCGGCTACCTGTTCGCCAAGCCCGCGCTCGGCCGGCTGCGCGAGCGCATCGACCCCAGGCGCTACAACGGCGCCATGCTGCTGGGCTTGAACGGCATCGTGGTGAAGAGCCATGGCGGCACCGATGCCTTCGGCTTCTCCAACGCGCTGGGCGCGGCGATCGAGATGATCGCCAACGACGTGGCGACGAAAATCCAGGACGAGCTGCAGCGCCTTGGCAGCGACCTCCTGGACACGACGCCGCCCAAGCCCAAGACGGCGGCGGTCTGATGCCGATCCGCTCCCGGATCGTCGGCTGCGGCGCCTACCTGCCCAGCCGGGTGGTCAGCAACGACGAACTCGCCACCCGCGTCGACACCTCGGACGAGTGGATCCAGCAGCGCACCGGCATCCGCCAGCGCCACATGGCGGCGGACGGCGAGAAGACCTCCGACCTGGCGCTGGCCGCCGGCCGCGCGGCGCTGGCCAATGCCGGCATGAAGCCCGAGGAGCTCGACCTGATCGTGCTCGCGACGACGACGCCGGACAACACCTTCCCCGCGACCGCGACCAAGGTGCAGGCGGCGCTGGGCATGACCGGCGGCGCCGCCTTCGACGTCCAGGCGGTCTGCGCCGGCTTCATCTTCGCGCTGTCGGTCGCCGACAATTTCCTGCGCGTCGGCCAGGCCCGGACGGCGCTGGTGATCGGCGCCGAGACCTTCACCCGCCTGCTCGACTGGAAGGACCGCGGCACCTGCGTGCTGTTCGGCGACGGCGCGGGCGCGGTGGTGCTGAAGGCCGACCCGGACGCGACGCCGCAGTCGCGCGGCATCCTGTCGAGCCACCTGCACACCGACGGCCGCACCTACGACCTTCTCTATGTGGACGGCGGCCCGTCGACCACCGGCACGACCGGCCACGTCCGCATGGACGGGCAGGGCGTGTTCCGCCACGCCGTCGGCAAGCTGGCGGCGGCGGTCGACGAGGCCCTGGCAGCCAACGGCATCAAGCCCGAGGAGATCGACTGGCTGGTGCCCCACCAGGCCAACCAGCGCATCATCGACGGCATGGCGAAGAAGCTGGGCATGGGGCCGGCCAAGGTCGTCTCGACCGTGGCGCGGCACGCCAACACGTCGGCGGCCTCGATCCCCCTGGCCCTGGCCGAGGCGGCCGGGGACGGCCGGCTCCAGCCCGGGCAGATCGTCCTGCTCGAGGGAATCGGCGGCGGTCTGGCCTGGGGTTCCTGCTTGGTACGGTGGTGATTTCCGCCCCGACCCCCTATATCGGCGAATCAGCCACGCTCCGGCCTCAAGAAATCCAAGCATCCCTTTGGAATTGACGGCTTTACCGGCCCAAGCTAGCGTATTCGTGAAGGCGCGGCGGGGGCCGGGGGGAGCAATGCCAGCAAGAACGATTACACGAGCCGACCTGAGCGAGGCCGTCTACCAGGAAGTGGGTCTGTCGCGGAACGAATCCGCGGCGCTGGTCGAGACGGTGCTGAACGAGATTGCCGACGCGCTGGTGCGCGGCGAGATGGTAAAAATCTCGTCCTTCGGTAGTTTTTGGGTCCGGCAGAAGGGCCAACGCATTGGCCGCAATCCGAAGACAGGCGACGAGGTGCCGATCCTGCCCAGGCGGGTGCTGGTGTTCCGGCCGTCGCATGTGTTGAAGGATCGGGTGAACGAGCCGGGGGCCGAGTCGGGCACGCCGGCGGCCTCGGGCGCGGCACCGACGCCGGCGCCGAGCACGGGGCCGGGTAGCGGGAGCGCCGGGTGAGCATGGCCGATCTGGGCGAGGCTGGCGGCGCTGCCGGCGGGCGGCGCCCGGGAAAGTCGGCCGCGGCGTTTCGCACGATCTCCGAGGTCGCCGACGAGCTGGACGTGCCGCAGCACGTGCTGCGCTTCTGGGAGACTAAGTTCCCGCAGATCCGCCCGCTGAAGCGCGGCGGCGGCCGGCGCTACTACCGGCCGGAGGACGTCGACCTGCTGAGCCGCATCCGCGTGCTGCTCTACCAGGAGGGCTACACGATCCGCGGCGTGCAGCGCCTGCTGCGCGAGGGGGGCTTGAAGCCGGGCGCCCCCAGGCCGCCGACGGTGGCCGGCGACCTCGCGGCCCATGGCGACGACGATCGCGGGATCGAGGGCGACGACGCCGGCGACGAGCTTGCCGGCGAGCTCGACGCCGCGGGCGAGGCGGGCGGCGAGCCGCTCGAACTCAGCGACGCAACCCGCAGCGTGCTCGAGGAAATTCTCGACGAGCTGGTCCAGGCCCGCCATACCCTGCCGCCCCGACAGGGCTGATCTTTCGGGCAAATTCCTCGGCTGATCGCGGGCTGGACGCGCCGGGCCGGGGCGACTAAAGTCCGCCCGCGTCGACGGCCCCACCCCAGCTACGGCCGCCGGCGGCCTTCCAAAGATCGGTCCGGAGCGTGGCGCAGTCTGGTAGCGCACTTGCATGGGGTGCAAGGGGTCGTGGGTTCAAATCCCGCCGCTCCGACCATCTTCTTCCCCGATCGCTCAGGCCTCGAACGAGAGCTCTGCCGAGCCGAAGCCGGTGAAGCGCGCGGCGACGCGCTGGCCAGGCCGGGCCCGGTTGAGCCCGGTATAGGTGCCGGTGGTGACGACGATGCCGGCGGGCAGGCCGCCCTTTCCGCGCAGGTCGTTGGCGAGTGCGACGGCGGGCAGCAGCGGATCGCCCGCGGCGTGGCCGCCTGATGCGCGCACGATCTCCTTGCCGTCGATCTCCAGCACCGCCTCGATGCCCTTGAGG
>JAEULC010000242.1 GCA_016792605.1 Rhodospirillales bacterium | reverse complement strand
CCTACATGAACAAGTTCCTGAAGCTCGGCCTGCTCAGCAAGCTGACGCAGCAGGTGGTCATCGTGATGATGCCGCCGCTGGGCCTGATCTTCCTGGTGCTGGGCACGATCTTCCTCGGCATTGCCACGCCGACCGAGGGCGGGGCGATGGGCGCGGCCGGGGCGCTGCTGATGGCCTGGTCGCACGGCCGGCTCACCTGGGACCTGATGCGCCAGGCGATGAACTCGACGGCGAAGCTCTCGACCTTCGTCGTCTTCATCCTGATCGGCGCCCGCGTGTTCAGCCTCAGCTTCTACGGCGTCGACGGCCACCGCTGGGTTGAGCACCTGCTGACCAGCCTGCCGGGCGGGCAGATGGGCTTCCTGATCGTCGTCAACATCCTGGTGTTCCTGCTCGCCTTCTTCCTCGACTTCTTCGAGCTCGCCTTCATCATCGTGCCGCTCCTCGGCCCGGCGGCGGAGAAGCTGGGGATCGACCTGATCTGGTTCGGCGTGCTCCTGGGCGTGAACATGCAGACCTCGTTCATGCATCCGCCCTTCGGCTTCGCGCTGTTCTACCTGCGCAGCGTCGCGGCGACGAAGGACTACCTGGACAAGATCACCGGCAAGCTGATCGCCAAGGTCACGACCGGCGAGATCTATTGGGGCGCGGTACCCTTCGTCGTGATCCAGGTGATCATGGTCGGGCTCGTCATCGCCTTCCCCGGCCTGGTGACGGCGGGGCTCGACAAGGGACCGAAGATGGACCCATCGAAGGTCAAGATCGAGCTGCAGATCCCGCAGCAGCAGGACGACGACGCCGAGCCGCCGCCGATCCAGTTCAAGTAGCGGCTCGGATCGAGCGGCGGCAAAAGAAAAGGCCCCGTCCGAGGACGGGGCCTTATTCGTTGGGAGCGACCGCGGAGCTAGAGCTTGCCGGCGCGGTACTGGCGGACCATGAAGTTGTCGAAGGTGTTGTCGGCAACCTGGGCCCAGCTCACCTGCTCGGCGCGGAAGGCCTTCCAGTTATCGTAGACCTTCTTGAACTTCTCGTTCTTCGCCGAGGTCTCGGTGTAGAGTTCGACCGCCGCATTGAAGCAGGCTTCCATCACCGGCTGCGGGAAGGCGGCCAGCTTGGTGCCGCCCGCCACCAGTTCGCGCAGCGCCTTCGGGTTCTGCGCGTCGTACTTGGCGATCATCCAGGCATGCGCGTCGGCGCAGGAGGCTTCGAGCGCGTTCTGGTAGGACTTCGGCAGCTTCTCCCACGCGCCGATGCTGACCATCAGGTCGAGCTGCGGCCCGCCTTCCCACCAGCCCGGGTAGTAGTAGTTCGGCGCCACCTTGTTGAAGCCGAGCTTCTGGTCGTCATAGGGACCGACCCACTCGGCGGCGTCGATCGTGCCCTTCTCCAGCGCCGGGTAGATGTCGCCGCCGGCGATCTGCTGCGGCACGACGCCGAGCTTGGTCAAGACCTGGCCGGCGAAGCCGCCGATGCGGAACTTCAGGCCCTTCAGGTCGTCGACGGTCTTGATCTCCTTGCGGAACCAGCCGCCCATCTGGGCATTGGTGTTGCCGCAGGTGACGCCGAGGACGTTGTAGCCCTTGTAGAATTCGTTGATCAGCTCGCGCCCGCCGCCGAAATACATCCACGCCGTCTGCTGGCGGGTGTTGAGGCCGAAGGGCACCGCCGTGGCGAAGGCGAAAGTCGGATCCTTGCCGACATAGTAGTAAGGGGCGGTGTGGCCGCACTCGACGGTCGCGTTCTGCACCGCGTCGAGCACCTGCAGGGCAGGCACGATTTCGCCGCCGGCGAAGACCTGGATCTGGAACTTGTTGTCGGTGATCGCCGCCAGGCGCTTGGACATGAACTCGGCCGCGCCGTAGATCGTGTCCAGGCTCTTCGGGAAGCTGGACGCGCAGCGCCACTTGACCTCCGGCGCGCTCTGGGCGATCGCCGGGGCGGCAAGGGTGGTGGCCGCGGCCGCGCCGATGCCGGCCGTGGTCAGGAACTTACGTCTCTGCATGAAATTTCCTCCGGTTCTGGATGCAGTTCTTCTAGGACGGTCAAAGTTGTCGCCAACCCTGCCCGGCCACGATTGGTGGATGGTTGCCTTTAGCCAGAATACGGGAAATGTACCTGTCCTGTCACGGGGTTCCGCAGGCCCGCCCTGCCTCGCCCGCGGGCAGGGTGCCAACAAAAAGGGCCCCGTCCTGGCGGAACGGGGCCCCTGGAGTCCGGCCGGGGGCCGGATCGGATCAGACCGGCAGGTTCAAATCTTCTTCTGCCGGTACATGCGGACCATGAAGTTGTCGAAGGTGTTGTCGGCGACCTGGTACCACAGCGCGTGTTCGGCGCGGAACGGCTTCCAGCTATCGTAGACCTTCTTGAACTTCGCGTTCTTGGCCGCGGTCTCGTTGTAGAGCTCGTCGGCGGCGGTGAAGCAGGCCTCGAGCACCGGCTGCGGGAAGGCCGTCAGCTTGGTGCCGGCGGCGACCAGCTCGCGCAGCGCCTTCGGGTTCTGCACGTCGTACTTCGCCAGCATCCAGGTGTTGGCCTCGGCGCAGGCCATCTCGAGGATGTTCTGGTAGGACTTCGGCAGCTTGTTGTAGGCGTCGAGGTTGGCCATCAGGTCAATCTGCGGCCCGCCCTCCCACCAGCCGGGGTAGTAGTAGTACTCGGCGACCTTGTTGAAGCCGAGCTTCTGGTCGTCATACGGGCCGACCCACTCGGCGGCGTCGATCGTGCCCTTCTCCAGCGCCGGATAGATGTCGCCGCCGCCGATCTGCTGCGGCACGACGCCGAGCTTGGTCAAGACCTGGCCGGCGAAGCCGCCGATGCGGAACTTCAGTCCCTTCAGGTCCTCGACCGTCTTGATCTCCTTGCGGAACCAGCCGCCCATCTGCGCGCCGGTGTTGCCGGCGGCGTAGCCGGTGATGTTGTAGTCCTTGTAGAACTCGTTGATCATCTCGCGCCCGCCGCCGATGGTCATCCACGCCATCTGGCCGCGCGAGTTGAGGCCGAACGGCACCGCGCCGGCAAACGCGAAGGTCGGGTCCTTGCCGACATAGTAGTAGGGCACGGTGTGGCCGCACTCGACGGTCGCGTTCTGCACCGCGTCCAGCACCTGCAGCGCCGGAACGATTTCGCCAGCGGCGAAGATCTGAATCTGGAACTTGCCGTCGGTCGCCGCGGCGACGCGCTTGGACAGGAGCTCGGCGGCGCCGTAGATCGTGTCCAGGCTCTTCGGGAAGCTGGACGCGCAGCGCCACTTGACCTCGGGCGCGCCCTGGGCGATCGCCGGCGCCGCGACCGCGGTCGTCGCAACCGCGCCGATGCCGGCGCTCTTCAGGAATGAACGTCTCTTCATGAGCTTGCTCCGTGGAATGGAAATCAACGCCGACAAGGCGCTGCGGCCCAGCCGGATTCGGGCCGCACCTTAGGCGATGCGCGTCGCCGCTGTCATCAATTTGGGCCCTGCAAATAGGCGCGATCAGTTATGCTTGCAGGTCGCGCCACGCGCCGGCTGAAAGCGCTTGCAACGGTTGAAACCGCGTCTTGTAGGCCATCTTCCGGCTGTCGGAAATCCAGTAGCCGAGATAGACGAAGGGCCGCCGTTCCGCGCGCGCGCGGTCGATCAGCCACAAAACCGCGCGGGTGCCTAATCCGCGGGCAGCCTGGTCGGGGTCGAAGAAGCTGTAGACCGCCGAGAGGCCGTCGTTGAGCCGGTCGAACAGGCAGGCGCCGACCAGCTCGCCGCCCGGCCCGCGCATCTCGGCCAGCGCCGTGCCCACGGCGCTGTCCTCGACCATCGAGCGATAGTCGTCGAAGGTCATGCGCGCCATCTCGCCGTCGCCGTGGCGCGACTGCTGGTAGCGCTGGAACAGGCGGAACTGTTCGGGCGTCGCGATCGCCGGCACCTCGAGGGCGTCGAGGTCGGCATTGTCGCGCAGCACGCGGCGCTGCGAGCGGTTCAGCCGGTTGCGCCCGACGTCGACGCGCACCGGCACGCAGGCGCTGCAGTTGGGGCAGGCCGGGCGGTAGGCGACGCGATGGCTGCGGCGGAACCCGGCCCGCGAGAGCTGGTCGTAGAGCCCGCCGGCCTCGGGCCCCGCGATCTCGGCGAAGACATGGCGCTCTACCTGCCCCGCGAGGTAGGGGCAGGGCATCGGCGGCGTGCGGAACAGGAAGCGCGGCCGCGCCTCGGGCGCGCGCGGCAACTCGCCGGTGTTGAGCTCGCGCGTGTCAGGCATGCGGGCCCTGGGTACGGGTGACGGCGCTCGTGCGCACCGCGACGACGCCGCACAGAAGGTCCTGCAACAGCCGGCGGCGGCGGTTGAACAGCCCCAGCAGCAGGATCAGGCCGCCGGTCGAGGCCGTCGACACGTAGAACACGATCGTCGCCAGCATCGCCTGCAGGTAGTCCGGCCGGCCGCCGTTCCAGCTCCGCATCTCCACGTCGAACAGCCGCATGCCCCAGGTCGAGCCGCGCCCGCCGCCAATCGTCAGCGTGTGGTAGGCGAGCGGCACGACGCCCATGGCCGCCCATAGCGGCGACAACAGCCCGAAGCTCAAGACGCTGAGCACGCTCAGCACGAACGCCACCGCCCAGACGACGATGGCGATGAACAGCAGGTCGATCAGGTAGGCGAAGGCCCGGCGGCGCCCCAGGCTTTCGAAATGCTCCGGGCGGTCCAGCCACGCCGGCATGGCGCCGAACCAGCTCGTGCCGGCGCGGTCGCGCTCGATGGGAAGGGAGGGCTGAGCCATTCCTTGCTCTCGGTTGTCACGTCCCCGGCGCTGAGGATCGGGCAGACGGGCAGGGAATGCAAGAGTATGGCTCGCCCAGGGATTTCCCAGGCAGATCAGCCCTATGGCCGCTTCGGGGCGGGCGGGTCGATGACCCGTGGCGCGGCGGGTCCGAGCGTGCCGGGGACGGGCGGCGGGCTGGCGATCGGGCCCTTGGGCGCCGGCGGCGGCTGCTCGGCCTTCTGCGTGGCGGGCTTGGGCGGCGGGACGCGGGTCGCGGTCGGGATCGGCGTCGTGCGCTGGAGCACGATCGAGATGCGCCGGTTCTGCGGCGAGTTGGGCTCGTTGGGGAACAGGTGGTCCTTGTCGGCCTTGCCGACCACCTGGGCGATGCGGTCGGGCTGGATGCCCGACTCGATCAGCGCCTTGCGGCTGGCGTTGGCGCGGTCGGCCGAGAGTTCCCAGTTCGTATAGCCGGTGACGGTCTGGTAGGGCACCGAGTCGGTGTGGCCGCTCAAGGACAGCTTGTTCGGCAGACCCTTGATCGCGGCGGAGACCTGGCCGAGCAGCCTGCGGGCGTGCTCCTCCAGCCGCGAGCCGCCCTTGGGGAACATCGACAGCTTGTCCTGGTCGATGATCTGGATGCGCAGCCCCTCGGGCGTCTGGTCGATCTTCACGCTGTCGGCCAGCTCCTTGAGCTCGGGCATGCTCTGCAGCGCCTGGCGCAGCACGGCCTCGGCCTTCTCGAACTCCGACTGCTCCTTTTTCGCCTGGGCCTCGAGCAGTTCCTCCTCGGTCACTTCCTTGCCGGTGCGGCGCTTCAGGTTCGGGTCGTCGGACTCTTCCGAATCGCCGGCGCTGGGCTTGGTCGCCAGCGGCACCATCATCGCGATCGGCGCCGACATCGAGCGCGCGGCGCCGGAGGGGGCGGGCGACTGGCCGCCCATAACGCCGTCGCCGCCGCCCTGGTTCTTTACCGCGCCCATCGGGTCGAAGTAGTTGGAGATGCCGAGCTTCTGTTCCGTCGTGGTCGCGTTCAGCAGCCACAACAGCAGGAAGAACGCCATCATCGCGGTCACGAAGTCGGCGTAGGCGACCTTCCAGGCGCCGCCGTGATGTCCACCGCCACCGCCCTTTTTCTTGCGGATGATGATGGTGACATTGCCGTCCTCGCCAGCCATGGGCGGCTACGTGGCCGGAAGGTTCTGCACCGCCTGTTCGACCTCGTAGAAGGTCGGGCGGGTATGCGACATCAGCGCCTTGCGCGCGAACTCGACCGACACCGCGGGGGCGTAGCCCTGCAGGTGCGCCAGCAGCCCCGCCTTCATGCAGACGAGGTACTTGTGCTCCGAGTCCATCACCGCCTTCATGATGTTGGCGAGCGGGCCGATGAAGCCGTAGGCCAGGAACACGCCCAGGAACGTGCCGACCAGCGCGCCGCCGATCAGGCGGCCCAGCACTTCAGGCGGCTCGGTGATCGAGCCCATGGTCTTGATGACGCCCAGCACGGCGGCGACGATGCCCAGCGCCGGCATGCCGTCGGCCATGTTCTGGACCGCGTGCGCGACCTCGTGGTGCTCGTGGTGCTTGGTCTCCAGCTCCTCGTCGATCAGCGCTTCCAGCTCGTGCGGGTTGTCGGTGCCGAGCGTCAGCATGCGCAGGTAGTCGCAGAAGAACGTGACCGCTTCCTTGTTGGCGAAGAACTTGGGGAACTGCTGGAACAGCGTGCTTTCGTCCGGCTTCTCGACATGCTGCTCGAGCGCGAGCATGCCCTTGGTCTTCGCTAGGCGGAAGACCTGGTACATCATCGACAGCAGCTCGAGATAGTCGTCCTTGCCGTATTTCGAGCCCTTCATGGCGTGGCTGAGGCCGCCGCCGATATGGCCGATGGTCTGCTTCGTGCTGCCGATCACCAGCGCGCCGACCGCGGCGCCGAAGATGATGACGAACTCGAAGGGCTGCCACAGCACGCCCAGCTTGCCGCCCATGGCCATGTAGCCACCGAGCACGCAGACCGTGACGATGATTGATCCGACGATGACGAACATCGATCCCTGCCGAGCAATCCATTGAGCGGGCGCGGTATGGTGGCGTGGACTGGTTAAGGCCGGCTTAACCCAGGCCGGTCCCTTGCCAGACGGACTTCGCCGCGCTACCGCACCGCGCCTTGTTGCTGTATGGGTAGCGCGAAATGGTTAACGCAGGATCAACCCTGCCGGTGGCCGAGCCGGCCCCGCCCTCGGGCGGGCTGGCGGCGGTGCTGGAGCGCCTGGCGGCGCTGGAGCGGGAGCGGATTTCGCTGGGCGAGGTGGCCGATGCGCTGCGCGACCGCGGCTTCGGCCTGCTGTTCGTGGTCCTGGCCCTGCCCAATGCCATTCCGGGCCCGGCGCTCCCGGGCCTGTCGATCCTGACCGGCCTGCCGCTGCTGTTTGTCGCCCTGGAGCTGGCGCTGGGCAAGAAGGAGCCGGAGCTGCCGCGCTGGATCCGGCGGCGGTCGATGACCCGTGCCGGGTTCGGCCGCCTGGTCGAGCGGATGCGCCCGACCCTCGACCGGCTCGAGCGCGTGATCCGGCCGCGCTACCGCAACCTGACCCGGCGCAAGGCCGAGCGCCTGCTGGGCGTGTTCACGGCGCTGGTGGCCCTCAGCCTGGTATTTTCCCTGCCCACCGGTAATTTGCTGCTCGGCATCGGCGCCACCGCCCTTGGCCTCGGCCTGATGGAACGCGACGGCGGCGCGATCCTGGTCGGCGTCGCCGTGGGAACGCTGGGCATCGCCTGGAACGCGCTGCTGTTCTGGCTCGGCAGCGAGGCCTTCGACTGGGCCTGGGCGCTGTTGGGGTGGTAGGCCTCAGGTATCCGCCGCCGTCGTTCCCAGCACGCGGGTCTTGAATCCTGCCTGGGTCAGGCGGTCGACGATCTCGCGCACATGCGCCGCGTTGCGGGTCTCGATCACCGCGTCGATGTCGGCGCGCTTGGCCGGTACGTCGCGGAACAGGCGCTGGTGGTGGATCTCGATGATGTTGCCGCCAGACGCGCCGATCAGGCCCGCGACCTTGGCGAGCGCGCCCGGCCGGTCGGTGATGTCGACGCGCAGCGAGGCGATGCGGCCCTCGCGCACCAAGCCGCGCATGAGCACCGAGCTCAGAAGCCGCGAGTCGATGTTGCCGCCGGCGACGATCAGCGCGACCTTGCGGCCGGCGAAGCGCGCGCGGTTGTTGAGCACGGCGGCGAGCGGGGCGGCGCCCGCGCCCTCGACGACCTGGCGCGCGTCCTCGGCGAGCTTCATCACTGCGTGCTCGATCGCCGGCTCGTCGACCAGCAGGATGTCGTCGACCAGCGCCCGGATCACCTCCAGCGTCATCGCGCCGGGCGACTTGACCGCGATGCCCTCGGCGAGGGTTTCGCCGCCGCTGGTCGGCTGCTTGCCGGCCAGCGCCTGGACCATGGTCGGGTAGAGCATGGTCTGCACGCCGACGACGTCGATGCCCGGTTTCAGCGCCTTCGCCGCCGTGGCGATGCCGGCGATCAGGCCGCCGCCGCCCACCGGCACCACGATCGCGTCGAGGTCGGGCACGTCCTCCAGCAGCTCCAGCGCCACCGTGCCCTGGCCGGCGGCGATATGCGGATCGTCGTAGGGGTGGACGAAGGTCAGGCCTTCCCTGGTCGCGAGCTCGGTCGCGAAGCCCGCCGCCTGGTCCAGGTTCTCGCCATGCAGGATGACGCGTGCGCCGTATTCCGCGGTGCGCTCGACCTTGGTGAAGGGCGTGCCCTCGGGCATCACGATGGTCGCGGGGATCGACAGGCGCTGGGCATGGAAGGCGACGCCCTGCGCGTGGTTGCCCGCCGACATGGCGATGACGCCGGCCCTGGCCTGCGCCGGCCCCAGGCTCAGCAGCTTCACCAGCGCGCCGCGCTGCTTGAAGGAGCCGATGTCCTGCAGGTTCTCGAGTTTCAGCACCAGGGTGCAGCCGGCCAGCGCCGACAGGCGGCGGCAGGGCACCGCGGGCGTGCGGGTGACGGCGCCTTGGATCTGCGCCGCCGCCTGGCGAATGGAGTCGAGGGTCAGCGTCATGGTTGCTTCTCCTGCGGCGCCTCGGGCACGGCAAGGGGCACGAGCGTGAGCACCGGCAGTCTATCCTTCGGGCCCGCGGCCGGCTCGGCCGGAATGCGGATCGTGCGGCCGTCGCGCCAGCGCCGGTTCAGGTCGCCGTAGTGCGGCGACAGCAGATGGCCGGACTGGCCGGAGGCCTGCATGAAGCGCGAGTTGTCGAGGTCGGCCAGGTCGTAGACCGCGCGGTAGCTGGGGCCGTGGACCGAGGCGAACGGGCTCTCCTCGTCGCCGGTCACGCTGCCGGCGCGGTTGACGGTGTAGTTGTCGCCGTCGGCCGGGATGGTCAGGTCGGCCCAGCGGTTGACCGGCCAGACCTTGCCGAGGACGGGGTGCGGCAGGCGCGCGACATGCGCCTCGCCCCAGCGCCAGTTGCCTGTGCCGGCGCCATAGCGCTGGGTGATCCATTCCAGCGCGCGCTCCAGCGCCACGGCGATGCGGCCCTCGCAGGTCTCCGCCGTGTTGGTGGCGACGTCGTCGCACCACTGCCGGCGCTGGGTCAGCATCAGCTCGACCACGTCCGGCCGCAGGTCCCAGTAGTCCTGGAAGAGCGGCCCCAGCTCGTCGGCATAGAGCAGGCGGTTGAGCTCGCGCAGCCAGGCCGAGAAGATCAGCGGCTCGGCGCGGCCGCGGGTCATGCGCCCGTCCCAGGACTTCAGCATCGCCACGGCGCGCCGGCCGCGGTCGTCGTGCGGCTCGACCTGGGTCAGGATCGCCAAGAGGTCGCGCGCCGGCAGCGACATCGAATCCGTCTGCATCGCCTGGATGCCGTCGACGGTCTGGCGCGGGTCGATCGCCAGCAGATCCTGGATGCGCCGCGCGCGATAGGTCTGCTCCCAGTCTGCGCCGAGCGGCGCCGCCAGCGCGTCCGGCCCGGGCTTGTTGTTGGCGTTGACGATCAGGCCGCCCGGCGGATTGAACACGCGCGGCAGCCGGTCGAACGGCACCCAGCCCGCCCATTCATGCGTGCCCGACCATCCCGGCGCCGGCAGGCGCCCGTCGCCGCTGCGGCGCTGCGGCACGCGGCCGGCGACCGCGAAGCCGATATTGCCGGCCTGGTCGGCGAAGGCGAAGTTCTGCAGCGGGCTGTGGAAGCTGGCGAGCGCCGCCAGAAAACCCGGCCAGTCCTTGGCGCGGTTGATCGCGAGGAACGCGTCGGCGGTGCGGTCGTCGGCGGCCAGGCCGCTGAAGCTCAAGGACAGCACGTCGCCGTTCGATGCTACGCCGCCGGTTCCGGTCAGGATGTCGCTGACCACGGGACCGTGCACCGTCTCGCGCACCGTCAGCGTCTCGGGCGCCTGGCCGCGCACCTGGATCGTCTCGACCCGGGTCGTGAACGACTTCACGCCGTCGGCGGTGTGATAGCGCGCGGGATCGTTCGGGTCGACGCGCTCGACGAACAGGTCCTGCGTGTCGCCGTGGGTCGTGGTCATGCCCCAGGCGATGAAGTCGTTGTGGCCAAGGATGAAGAACGGAATGCCGGGCACGGTCGCGCCGGCCAGCGACCCCTCCGGCGTCGTCACCCGCGCGAGGTACCAGAGGTTGGGCATGATGTAGCGAAGATGCGGGTCGTTCGCGAGGATCGGCTTGCCGGTCTGGCTGCGCTGGCCGTCGACGACCCATTCGTTCGACGCGCCGGTGCTCATGAGGTCCATCGGCAGGGCCGCCCACAGGCGGTCGATGTCCAACCCGGCGATTGTGGTCGGCTGCTCGCGCCGGAGCGTCGTCGGGTAGAGGTCTGCGAGCTGCTGCGGCGAGAGGCGGCGCGACAGCCGCGCGCGCATGAGCTCCTGGCGCATGTTGTCGGAGAGCTGCAGCGCCATCATCCGGCCCCAGACCAGCGAGTCGACCGGGCGCCAGGGCTCGGGCTGGTAGCGCAGCAGCAGGAACTCGACCGGCAGCGGCCCCTTGCGGCTCGCCATGTAGGCGTTGACACCGGCGGCGTAGGAGTCGAGCGCCGCGCGGGTCTCGGCCGAGACCGCCGCCAGGTTGCGCTCGGCCACCTGGTAGAGGCCCAGGGTGCGCATGTAGCGGTCGAATCCCAGCGACGCCGAGCCCATCACCTCGCTCAGCCGCCCGGCGCCGATCCGGCGCTGGAAGTCCATCTGCCACAGCCGGTCCTGGGCATGGACGAAGCCAAGGGCGTAGAACCCGTCCGCCGCCGAGGCGGCTACGATATAGGGCACGCCGTTCGGGTCGCGTGTCGCCGTGGCTGGCGCCTGGAGCCCGGGCAGGGCGACCTGGCCCTCGGCCTGCGGCAGGCCCGAGCGCAGGTAGAGGAAGCCGCCGCCCGCCGCGCCGGCGACCAGGACAACCAAAACGACTAGGGCGATGAAGAGCTTACGGAGCATCCCGCGAGGTTCTTAGCCCGCGCGATGCTGCGGCGCAATGCGGGTGGTGTCGCTAGTCCATGCCCATCGTGTGGGTCTTGTTGTGGCGCGTGGAATCGAAGACGTCCTTCTTGCCGCCGGCGCTGCCCGGGCCGGTCCTGCCGCCGACCTCGACCATGACCTCGACCTGCCCCAGCGGCTCGAACTCGAGCAGCAGCGGGAAGGTATCGCCGTTCTGCAGCTTCTGCTTCACGCCGGTCAGGATCAGCCGGTACTCGGCCTCGGGACCGACCTCGATCCGGTCGCCGGGATAGAGGCTCAGCGACAGGACGCGCCGGGTGCGGATCGCCTTGCCGGCCTTCACCGCCTGGTGCAGCTCCACCACGCCGGCGGCGGGGCTGGACGCGCCGAGATACTGCAGCGGGGCGGTGCCCTTGTTCTCGATCACCAGCGACGCGGTGGCGCCGACCGGCCCCTCCGGCAGGTTGCGCGGCGTCGCCGGGGCGACCGGGTCGACGATCTGCAGGCCCTCGAGCTTGTAGGTCTTGGCCTCGGCCGCGCCGCCGGCGAGCGCCAGGAGCACGGCGAGAGCGGCCCGGCCGATCATGGCTTCTTCGCCGCGGGAGTCTGGGCCGCGGGCTTCCTCGCCGGTGCCGGCTTCTCGACCGGCACGACGACGTCCACCTTGCCCGACCGCTCGAACTGCAGGGTCATCGGGAAGCTCTCGCCGTCGTTCAACGGGCCGTTCAGCCCCATGAGCATGATGTGCAGGCCGTCGCCCGGCTTCATCTCGACCCGGCCGTTGCCGGGGACGTCGATGCCCGGAACCTCGCGCATCCGCATGATGTCGCCGTCCATGGACATGGTGTGCATCTCGACCTTGCCCGATCGCGGCGACAGGACGCGGATCAGCCGGTCCGGCTGGGTGGCGGTGTTGACGATGGTGACATAGGCCGCGCCGTTGCGGGCCATCGACGGCCGCGCGAACGGCTTTTCGATCACCAGCGCGCCGATCTTGTAGGTATCGGCGGCGGCGGCGGGCAGGGCCGCCGCCAGCGCAAGGACGAGGGCCACCATCAAGCCGGATGCAGGGTTCATCGCCAGACCTCCATGGCCGGCACCATGCGGGGAAATCTTGGCGATCGCAAGGCGCGGGGCCTGACCCTAGGGGGTCTTCGCGGGCGGGTGATGGTGCCCGCCATGGCCCTGGCCATGGGGCTGGGCGGCACCCGCCCTCTCCACGTTCACGGTGACCTGCACGGCGCCCGCCTTCTCGAATTCCAGGACCAGCGGAAACGACTGGCCCTCCACGAGCGGCTTCGCGAGGCCCAGGAGCATCACGTGGAACCCGCCCGGCTTCAGCTCCGCCTTGCCGCGGGCGGGGATGTCGATCGATGGCACCTCGCGCATCTGCATGACGTCGCCCTGCCTGACGATCGTGTGCAGCTCGACCTTGGCGGCCGCCTCGGTGCGCGCGCGCAGCAGACGGTCGGGCGCGCCGCCGCCGTTGGCGATCGTCATGTAGGCGGCGCCGTTGCGCGCCGCCGTCGCGCGCGCGAACGGATGGTCGACGGTCAGCGCGCCGGCCCTGGCGTCATGCGCCTCTACCGGCATCGCGGACAGCAGGGCCAGCGCCGCGGCGAGGAGGAATGGGCGGATCATGGTCGGGACTCCTTCATTGTCCTGGGGAACGACGGATGCGCCCGCAGCGGGGCGATCGAGGGAAGGCCGTCGGCGCCGGCTACCACCAGCGCCTCGATTCGATAGACCTGCGCCAAGAGGGCGGCGGTCAGCACGTCGGCCGGCGTCCCGGCCGCAACGAGGCGGCCCCGATCCAGCGCCACGACCTGGTCGGCGAAGCGGGCGGCGGCGTTCAGGTCGTGGATGGCGACGATCGTGGCGAGGTTGCGCGCGCGGGTCAGGCGGCGCACCTGGTCGAGCATGTCCATCTGGTTGCGCAGGTCGAGCGCGCTGGTGGGCTCGTCCAGCAGCAGCGCCGTCGGCGCCGCGGCCACGACCTGGGCCAGGTAGACCATCTGGCGCTGGCCGCCGCTGATCTCGCCCAGGTGCCGGTCGCCGAGATGCTCCAGGCCGAGGTCGTGCAGCACCTCGGCGGCGGCCTCGATGTCCGCGCGGCCCACCGCGAGCCCGAGCGTGTGCAGCCGGCCGAGCAGCACGACCTCGAGCACGGTCAGCACGGCGCGCGCGTTGCCGTCCTGCGGCAGGTAGCCGATGCGGCCCGACGGGCGCCGGATCCCGCCGGTGCTGGGCACCAGCCCCGCGATCGCCCTCAGGAGGGTCGACTTGCCCGACCCGTTCGGGCCGATCAGCGCCGTGACCGTGCCCGGCGCGGCGCGCAGGTCGATGCCGCGCAGCACCCGCTCCCGGCCATAGGCGACGCAAAGCGACTCCGTCTCGATCATCGCCAGTAGTCCTGCCGGCTGCGCAGCACGAGGGCGAAGAAGAACGGCACGCCCAGCATCGCGGTGACGATTCCGATCGGGAACACGGTCCCGGGATGGATCGTCTTGCTGGCGACCGACGCCGCCGACAGCAGCACTGCGCCGGCGAGCGCCGACATCGGCAGCAGGAAGCGGTGGTCCTCGCCCACCAGCATCCGCGCGACATGCGGCGCCACCAGGCCGATGAACCCGATCGTGCCGACGAAGGCGACGGCGATGGCGGTCAGGATCGACACCACCAGGAACATGCGCAGGCGCAGGCGCGCGACGTCGAT
>JAEULC010000210.1 GCA_016792605.1 Rhodospirillales bacterium | reverse complement strand
TGCTGGGGCGCGGTGCTGTCGAGATGGGTGCGGATGGCGACGGTCCCGTGGGCGTAAGAGGCGCGCAGGCTCCAGTCCATGCGCGTCGCCACGTCCTTGGCGGTCCAGTGACGCTCGCGATCCTGCATCGCGGCATTCAACGCGCCGTCGAACGTGCCGTCGGGATTCTCGGCGCGTGGCCAGATATGGCCCTTGTCGATATGGGTGTGCAGGTCGACGAAGCCGGGCCAGACCATGCCGCCGTCAAGCGCGACATCACCATCCGGTCCGGCGCCGGGCGGCAGCAAGGCCGCTACCTTCCCGGCCTCGATGCGGATATCCAGGCGCGCCAGGCCTTCGCGATCGGTCGGCACGCCCGCCGGCGCTCCGTCGACCAGGCAGGCCGGCACGGAAGCGTCGCGCAGCGTCATCGCGCCGCTTGTCGGAAGCCGGGGCGGCCAGCGCCACACGCTAGTTCTCGCGCTTCATCGCGCTCTCGTGCCAGCGGCGCAGCGCGAGGTGCGAAATGGCGCTGAACAGCGCGAAAATCAGGATGCCGGTCAGGGACAGCATCGCCAGGGCGGCGAAGACACGCGGCGTGCGCAGGCGGTACCCGGCCTCGAGGATGCGGTAGGCGAGGCCCGACCCCTGGCCGGCCGTGCCGGCGACATACTCGGCCACCACCGCGCCAATCAGCGCCAGGCCGCCGGCGATGCGCAGGCCGCCGAGGAAATACGGCATGGCCGAGGGAATGCGCAGGTACCGCAGGATCTGCCAGCGCGTGGCGCCGTAGAGCTGGAACAGGTTGACTAGGTTGTGGTCGGCGCTGTTGAGGCCCAAGAGCGTGTTCGACAGGATCGGGAAAAAGGCGACGATCCAGGCGCAGATCAGGACCGCCACGTGCGTGCTGTCGACATAGATCAGGATCAGCGGCGCGATCGCGATCAGCGGCGTCACCTGCAGGATGACGGCGTAGGGAAAAAAGCTGAACTCGATCCACTTGGACTGCGCGAACAGCACCGCCAGGCCGACGCCGCCGATCACCGCCACCAGCAGGGCCAGAAAGGTGAGGCGCAGCGTCACCAGCCACGCCGGCCACAGCGTGCCCCAGTCGGCCAGGAAGGTTTCGGCCACGAGCAGCGGGCCCGGCAGGGTGTAGGGTGGGATCTGGTTCAGGCGCACGACCAGGTCCCAGCCGACCAGCACCAGCACGGCGATCACGGCCGGCAGGGCGATGCGCAGCGCGTAGTCGCGACGTTGGCTGCGCTCCGCCGCGTTCATGCCGGCTCCTCCTGCATCGCGGCAGCGAGGCTCTTCGAGACGTCGCGGCAATGGGCGTTGTAGGGCTCGGAGGTCCGGAACGCGTCGCCGCGCGGATAGGGCGTCACGACGTCGTGCTCAGCGACGATGCGCCCGGGGCGCGGCGCCATGACGACGATGCGGCTCGACAGGTAGACCGACTCGTAGACGCTGTGGGTCACGAACACGACCGTCCAGCTCTGCGTCCGCCACAGCTCGACCAGGTCGTTGTTGAGCTTGAACCGGGTGATCTCGTCCAGCGCCGCGAACGGCTCGTCCATCAGCAGCAGCTTAGGCCTGGTCACCAGCGCACGGGCGATCGAGACGCGCATCTTCATGCCACCCGAAAGCTCGCGCGGATAGGCGTCGCGGAACTGCGACAGCCCGACCATGGCGAGGGTCGCGTCGACGTCCGCCGCCGCCGCGCCGCGGGCGACGCCCTGCAGCCGCAGGGGCAGGTAGACATTGTCGAACACGGTCGCCCAGGGCATCAGCGTCGGCTCCTGGAACACGAAGCCGATGTCGCGGTTGCCGTGCTCGACCGCCCAGTCGATGGCGCCCGAGGTCGCCTCGCCCAGGCCGGCGATCAACCGCAAGGCCGTGCTCTTGCCGCAGCCCGAGGGGCCCAGCAGGCTCAGGAATTCGTGCTCGCGGATATCCAGGTCCAGGCCCTGGAGCGCCACGACGCCATTGCCGAAGCGCTTGCCGACTCCGTGCAGTCGGACGAGCGGCCGGCCGGATTGCTGCATCGACAGGTTGACGCTAGGGCTTGCGCAACTCGACGCCGACGCCCTTGTTCACGAACTGCAGCGTGTAGGCCTTCTTGTAATCGATGCTGGCGTCGATCACCTTGGCCTTCACCATCTTGTCGAAGAAGCTCTTCTGACGCGCATCGGTCATCGCGTTGATGCCGAGCTTGATTGAGTCGCCGGAGTCGACGATGCCGTACTCCTTCATCTTGGCGATCGAGTAGGCGATCTGCGCGTCGCTCATTTCGGGGTTGTCCTTCTTGATGAGCGCGTTGCCGGCCGACGGATTGCCGTAGAGATAATTATACCAGCCGATCGCCGATGCATCGAGGAAGCGCTGGATCAGGCCGGGATTCTTCTCGATCAGCTCGTTGTGGACCTCGACCGTGGTGGCGTAGGTATCGAAGCCGTAGTCGGCGAGCAGGAAGATGTTCGGCTTGAACTTGCCCTGGGTCTCGACCTCGAACGGCTCGGCCGTCACGTAGCCCTGCTGCGCCAGCCTCTTGTCGGCCAGGAACGGCGCGGCGTTGAAGGTATAGGGCTTCACCTGGCCCTCGGTGAACCCGTACTCCGCCATCATCCACTGGTAGAAGCTGGCGAATCCGCCCTTGCCGACCAGAAGCGTCGTCTTCTTGAGGGACTCGAACGTGTCGAGTCCCTGGCCCGGATGGGTCATGAAGATCTGCGGGTCCTTCTGCATCGCCGCGGCGACGACCTTGGTCGGGATCCCCTCCTTCACCGCGCTGAAGGCCTGGATCATGTTGCCGCCCATCAGGAAGTCCACGCGCCGCGCCGGCAGCAGCGCGCGCTCGTTGCTCTGCGGGCCGCCGGGACGGATCGTCACGTCCAGGTTGTACTTCTTGAAGGTGCCGTCGGCGATCGCCTGGTAGTAGCCGCCGTGCTCGGCCTCGGCCACCCAGTTGGTCGCGAAGGTCACCTTGTCCTGCGCCATCGCGGCGCCCGTCGCGAGCAGGAACCCCGGCAGCGCCCAGGCCAGGCCGCGCAAATCGATGGTCATCATCCCCTCCGTCCCCAGGCGCCGCGTGACGCCAGCAGTTTCCCCATATTGAAGCAAACCTTATGCCGGTCTGCCCTAGCTAGGCAACCACGCCCGCGACACGATCCGGTGACCGTTCAGCGTTGTTTCGGTTGCGGAAAATCGGCCCGCAGCCGGTCGAGCGGAAACCGCCGCACCTCCTGCAGCAGGGCCACGAACTGGCGCGCGGCGTGGTCCACCAGCCTCGCGCCCCGCTCCGCGTCGGCATCCGTCGCGTCGCCGCAGGCGCCCTCGGGGTTCAGGTCCTCGGTCTGCCAGGCAAGCTTGCCTGTCGCCAGGGTCGGGCCGAGCAGCCTGTAGTCGCCCGTCATGTCCTGGCCCAGGCTGCGGAAGTTGCGCAGGTGCTCGCGCCGCACTAGGTCGGGCCGGAGGTGCAGCATCATCGAGGTTTCGACCGAGCCCCCGTGGATGCCGTGGCGCAGTTCCGCGGCCGGGAACAGGCCTTCGGGCGTGCCGAAGGAGTACCAGTTCGACGCCACCGCCATCATTCCCAGGCGCACGCGCAGCTCGCGCGCGACGATTTCCATCACCTGCGGCTGTCCGCCATGGGAGTTGAGGAACACGAGCTTGCGGATGCCGGCGCGCGCGACGGACTCGCCGATCTCGGTCCAGACCCGCGCCAGGGTGTCGGCGCCCAGCGTCAGCGTGCCGGGATAGGAAATATGCTCGTTGCTCTTGCCGACAGCCTGGGTCGGCAGCACCAGCACCGGCAGGTCGTCCGGCATCAGCTCCACTGCTCGCGCCACCACCCCGTCGACAATGCAGGCGTCGACCATCACCGGCAAATGCGGTCCGTGCTGCTCGATCGCGGCGACGGGCTGGACCGCGATCGCCTCGCCCGGCGTCAGGGCGGCAAAGTCGGTCGTCGTCAGCTCCGCCCACAGGCGGCGCGGCTTGGCCATCGCAACAACTCCCCTCACGCCTTCGCGGCGTAGACCTCGACCTCGACCAGCCAGGCGGGTTGGGCAAGGCCAGCCACGATCAGCAGGGTCGATGCCGGCAGATGCCCCGCGAGCACGCGCTCGCGCACCTCGCGCAACGCCTTCAAGTGTTCTGTCCCGACCGCGTAGGTGGTCAGCTTGGCGATGTCGCTGAGCCCCATCCCGGCGCTCCTGAGGATCGTCTGGATGTTGGACCAGATGATTTCCGCCTGTTCGTACGCATCGCGCCCGACCCGCCCGTCGGGATGCACGCCGACTTGGCCAGAAATCAACAGCCAGCGCGCGTTCGCCGGCACCTCCATGCCGTGCACATAGAGCGCCGCCGGTGGCGCGATCGTGGGCGGCGTGTGCGGCTTCAGCATGCAAGAACTCCCTGATGTCCTCGGTCATCGCCTGTCGATACGAAGATTGGAATATCTGTCGCCCGCGAACAATAGAGCTTGCTTGACTCCCTCGCGCCGCACTTCCAAGCTTCGTTTAGCCACGCGAACCGTGTTCATGGATATGAACAGCGAAGTAAAGTCGGCCGGCCGGGTCCTGGAACTGATCGAGCTGCTGGCGCGGTGCCCCGCGCCGCTCGCGTTGAAGGACGTCGTGGCCTCCCTCGCCATTCCGAAGAGCAGCGCGCACGGCCTGCTGCAAACCCTGGTCACGCGCGGCTATGCCGAACGCGACGCGACCGACCGCTACGCCCTGTGCGCGGCGCTGCGCAAGGGCCCCTGGGCCGGCGGCAACGAGGCCCAGCTCGCTGCCGTCGCGCAGCCGATCATGGACGAGCTGCGTGACGAGATCGGCGAGACCGTGTTCCTGGGCGTGCGCGGACCCGGCGGCGACGTGAAGCCGCTGGCCAAGGCCGCCAGCAAGGCGCCGATCCGCTACGATGCCGATCTCGTGGGCCTGCGCCCTGCCTATTGCACAGGCATGGGCCGAATCCTGCTGGCGTTCGCGGCGCCGGCGCAGCTCGATGCGTATTTCTCCCGGCGGCGGCTCAAGGCCTATACGCCGAACACCGTGACCGACCAGCAGAAGCTGCGCGCCATTCTCGCGCGCATCCGCCAGGACGGATACGCGGTCCTGGAGGAGGAGTTCGTGCTCGGCGGTTCGGCGACCGCGGCCCCGGTATTGCAGAGCGACGGCACGGTGATCGCGGCGCTGAACGTCGGCACGGTGTCCTCGCGGTACCCCGCCGCCAAGCGCCGCATCATCGCGGCGGTCGTCAGGGCCGCCGCCCGGATCAGCCAGCGCCTGGGGTACCGGCGCGCGGCATGAACATTCGCTAGAAGGGACGAGAGATGGGCTATCGCATCGGCGTGGATATCGGCGGCACCTTCGCGGATTTCTGCGCGCTCGACGAGACGACCGGCAAGCTGTCGACGCTGAAGGTGCTTTCGACCCCCACCGAGCCCGGCCGCGAGGTCATCACCGGCATCGGCGAGCTGGAGAAGCGATTCGGCATCAAGCCGAAGGACGTCGCCTACTTCACCCATGGCACCACGGTCGGCATCAACTCGGTCATCCAGCGCAAGGGCATCAAGCTCTGCCTGTTCACCACCGAGAACTTCGTCGACGTGCTCGAGCTCGCGCGGCTGAAGATGCCCGACCCGTACCACCTCATGTCCGAGCGGCCGCAGCCCCTGGTGACGCGCGACCGCGTCATCCCGGTGCGCGAACGCCTGCTCGCCGACGGCAGCATCGACACGCCGCTCGACGAGGCGAGCGTCCGCGCCGCGCTCGACCAGGCCAGGGCGCTGGGCGCCGAGGGCATCGTCGTGGCCCTGCTCCATGCCTACCGCAACCCCGTCCACGAGCTGGCGGTGAAGAAGCTGGTGGGCAAGCTGGCGCCCGACCTGCCCGTGTTCTGTTCCAGCGAGATCTGGCCGATCATCCGGGAGTACGAGCGCACGACGACGGCCGTGATCCACGGCTATGTCCAGCCGCGCGTGTCCATCTACCTTGCCTCGCTGCAGAAGGCCCTGAAGCAGGCCGGCGTGCTGGCCGAGCCGATGGTCACCAAGTCCAACGGCGGCGTCATGACCGCCGAGCTCGGCAAGCGCGACTGCCTGCAGATGCTGCTGTCGGGCACAGCGGCGGGCGTGATCGGCGCCGGCTTCGCCGCGCGCCAGGCCGGCCTGAGCCAGGTGATGAGCCTGGACATCGGCGGCACCTCGGCCGACGTGGCGATCATCGTCGACGGCACGCCTAGCTACGGCACCGGCGAGATCGTCGGCGAGTTCCCGATCTACATCCCCACGGTCTCCGTCACCTCGATCGGCGACGGCGGCGGCTCGATCGCCTCGGTCGACGATTTCGGCACCTTGAAGGTAGGTCCCGAGAGCGCCGGCTCGACGCCCGGCCCGGCCTGCTACGGTCGCGGCGGCACCCGGCCGACGATCACGGATGCGTTTGCCACCTGCGGCTTCATCGGCCACAGCAACCTCGGCTACGACGCCGTCACCGTCGACGCGGCCAAGGCGCGCACGGCGGTCGAGACCATCGCCGGGAAGCTGAAGCGCACGCCGGAGCAGGCGGCCGAGGCGATCATCCAGGTCGCCGTCTCGGGCATGTATCGCGAGGTCTCCAAGCTCGGCTCGCGCCAGGGCGTCGACGCGCGCGACTTCGCGCTGCTGGCCTTCGGCGGCGCCGGGCCGATGCTCGGCTGCTTCCTGGCCCGCGAGCTGGGCATGAAGACGGTGATGATCCCGACCGCGCCCGGCGTGCTGTCCGCGCTCGGCGGTCTGATCGCCGACATCAAGAACGACTTCATCACCACGGCCTACTACATGCTCGAGAAGCCCGAGCTCGGCCGCATCAAGCGCGAGTACGAGGCACTCGCCAAGCGCGCCCGGACGTGGATCGCCGAGGAGCAGAAATATGCCGGCCAGCACGTGCTGATGCCTTCGGCCGACATGCGCTACCGCGGCCAGTCCTTCGAGATCGAGGTGCCGCTGCAGATGGAATGGATCGAGGCCGGCGACCTGCAGAAGATCGCCAAGGCCTTCCATGCCGAGCACGACCGGCTCTACGGCCACAGCGACGAGGGCGACGCCATCCAGATCATCAGCCTGCGCATGGTGGTCGTCGGATCGTCGCCGCAGCCGAAACTGCCCACCCAGGAGAAGCGCAGCGACACGCCGAAGCCGGTACGGCAGATCGAGGTCTATCTCGACGGCAAGAAGCAGAGCGTGCCGCTCTACCGCCGCGCCGACCTCGGCCACGGCCACCGCTTCGCCAGCCCCTGCGTGATCCTGCAGGAAGACACCACGACCTGCGTGCCATCAGGCTTCGCCGGATCGGTCGACGCCAACGGCAACATCCTTCTCCAGCTCGCCGATTGAGGGGCAAGACCATGTCGATCGATTCGGTAACGCTGCAGATTTTCGCCAACCATGCCCAGGCCGCGGCCGAGAGCATGGCCTTCACCCTGTTCCGCACGGCGCATTCGACCTTCGTCAAGGAGACCGAGGACTTCACCACGGGCCTCGCCACGCCGGATGGCATGACCTTCGCCAGCCCGCGCGACCTGGGCGCAACCTGGTTCATCGGCCTGGACTACGCCAAGGCGATCGCCATGGTGAAGGACTACAAGCCGGGCGACATCTGCATCACCAACGATCCCTATAGTGGCTATGTCTGCACCCACACGCCCGACCTGCACATGTGGAAGCCGATCTTCTGGGAGGGCGAGATCGTCGCCTTCTCCGTCAGCCACATCCACAACACCGATGTCGGCGGCGCCGTGCCGGCCTCGCTGTCCCGGCAGTTGACTGAGGTGCATCAGGAAGGCATCCGCATCCCGCCGGCCAAGATCTACGAGCAGGGCAAGCTCAACCAGACCCTGATGGACATCATGCTAACCAATGTCCGCATGCCCGAGCAGAACCTGGGCGACTTCAAGGCCCAGGTCGCCGCCATGAACACTGGCGAGCGCAAGGTCCACGACATGATCCGCAAGTTCGGGGTCGACGTGTTCCGCCAGAGCGTGAAGGAGCTCCTCGACCTGGGCGAGAAGCAGGCCCGCGCGCTGATCGCCAAGATCCCGGACGGCGACTACCCCTTCGCCGACTACCTGGACGAGGACGCGCCGGGCGGCGTGCCGGTGCGCCTGGTGCTGAACCTCAGGATCAAGGGCGACGAGGCGGTGCTGGACTTCACCGGCTCCGACCCGCAGCTCCTGTCCTCGCTCAACGTGCCCACGGGCGGCGCCGAGCGCCACATCCTGCTGATGGTCGGCTACACCTACTGCCTCTATTCGATCGACCCGTCGATCCTGCTGAACGGCGGCATCACGCGGCCGGCGCGCTGCATCATCCCCGAGGGCACGATCCTCAATCCGAAGTTCCCGGCCGCCGTCGGCATGCGCTCGATGACCTGCGGGCGCCTCCAGGGCGTCACGATAGGCGCCTTCCAGGCGGCGGTGCCCGACCTGCTGCCCGCCGGCCCGGCCGGCAGCTCAGCGATCATGAACGTCAAGACGGTCGACAACCGCACCGGCCGCACGCTGATGGCCTCGATCGACCCGATCACTGGCGGCGCAGGCGGCTGGTCGGGCCGCGACGGCGCGGACGGTTCCGGCGCCAACTCCTCGTTCCTCAAGAACACGCCGGTCGAGATCAACGAGATCGAGGTGCCGATCCGCATCAAGCGCTACGGCCTCGTCCCCGGCTCCGGCGGCGCCGGCAAGCATCGCGGCGGCCTCGGCACGCTGCTGGAGTTCCAGGTCTTCGCGCCCAACAGCGTGGTGACGGCGCGCAACCGCGACCGCACCCGCTTCTCGGCCTGGGGCGCCAATGGCGGCCTGCCGGGCAAGACCTCGATGTTCTGGCGCAACAAGGAGAGCGACAAGCCGATCGACCTCGGGAACACCGACGTCGTCACGCTCGATCCGGGCGACACGATCCTGGTCGCGGCCTGCGGCGGCGGCGGCTGGGGCAACCCGTGGGAGCGCGATCCGGCCCTGGTGCTGTTCGACGTCCAGCAGGGCAAGGTCGATGTTGGCGCAGCCGAAGCGGACTACGGCGTCGTGATCCGGGACGGCCAGGTTGACAAGGCGGCGACCCAGGTCGCGCGCGCGCGCCTGGCGGCGGCCGAGAGGTCGCCGGCGCATTTCAACTACAACGACAACCGCATCGCCTACGAGAAGGTCTGGACGGCGAAGAACTACGCCGTGATGGGCGACCTGCTGCAGACCCTGCCGGTGCACTGGCGCCACTTCATCAAGCGCAAGATCTTCGCCGAGGTCGACGCCCTGCCGGCCTCGGCCCGGCGCGGCGACGGCAGCGAGATCCGCACCGCCTTTGCCCGCTCGGTCGGCGAGTTCCCGCAGCTCCGCCCCTTCCTGGCGGCGGAGTAGCCCGGCCGATGGATATCCAGTTCGAAGGCCAGACGGTCGTGGTGACCGGCGCGGCGCGCGGCATCGGCGGCGGCATCGCCGAGGGCTTTGCCGCGCGAGGCGCCAAGGTCTGGGCCTGCGACCTGCTGGCCGACGGGCTGGATGCGCTGAAATCCCGCGCCAAGGCGGCGCGCGGCGGCGCCATCGAGACGCGCACGCTGGACCTGGCCAAGTCGGCCGAGGTCAACGCCCTGGTCGCCGCCATCGGCGAGGTCGACGTGCTGGTGCATGTTGCCGGCGGCGTGCGCGGCCAGTCCAAGAAGCCGGTCGAGGAGGTCAGCGACCAGGACTGGCAGGCGATCCAGGACGGCAACCTGACCGGCGCCTTCTACGCCGCGCGCGCCGTGGTGCCGGGCATGAAGCGCCGAAAATCCGGGCGCATCATCGTGATATCCAGCCGCGCCGGACTCGGCGTCAGCCTGACCGGCATCCAGTCCTACGCCACCGCCAAGGCGGCGCAGATCGGCCTGGTGCGCCAGCTTGCCCACGAGCTGGGGCCCTTCGGCATCACGGTCAATTCGGTTGCGCCGGGGTTCCTGCGCACCAGCCCGGACTACGAGCGGCAGTGGCAGTCCTACGGGCCCGAGGGGCAGAAGGCGATGGTCGAGCGGGTCGCCATGCGGCGCCTCGGCGAGCCCGAGGACATCGCCCATGCCGTGATGTTCCTGGCATCGCCCTACGCGTCCTGGATCACCGGGCAGGTTCTGCCGGTGACAGGAGGCCCGATCGCCTGAAGTCGATTCATCCAAAACGGGGAGCAGAAGGAGGGAGAACATGAAGAAGCTAGCATTCAGCCTGGTCGCCGCGCTTGCCTTTGCCACGCCGTACCTGGCGATGGCCCAGGGCAAGTATGTCCACGCCAACAACAGCGGCTACGACAACCTCGACCCGCACGCGATCTACGACGTGGGCCGCGCCGCCTCGCGCATCAACTTCTATGACGGGCTCTATCGCTGGGTCGACAACCCGCCGAAGATCATCCCGTGGCTGGCCGAAAGCCACACCGCCTCGGCCGACGGCAAGACCTGGACCTTCAAGCTGAAGCAGGGCGTGAAGTTCCAC
>JAEULC010000196.1 GCA_016792605.1 Rhodospirillales bacterium | reverse complement strand
CGGGCTCTCGGTCCACGGCTCGCACCGCGTGGCGACCGAGAAGATCCTGTTCGCCATGCCCGAGACCGGCATCGGCCTCTTTCCCGATGTCGGCGGCGGCTACTTCCTGCCGCGCTGCCCGGGCGAGACCGGTGCCTATCTCGGCCTCGTCGGCGCTCGGCTGAAGGCGGCCGACGCGCTCTATGTCGGCGCCGCGACGCATCTCGTTGAAAGCGCTGGCGTCGAGGAACTGATCGTGGCCCTCGCCGGCGCCGATTTCGGGCAGAACCCGCACGGGGCGGTAAATCGCGTTCTGGCGCAGCGCCAAGCCGCGGCGGGGGATCCGCCGCTGGCGGCACATCGCGCGACGATCGACCGCTGCTTCGCGGGACCGAGCGTCGAGGCGATCCTGGCCGCGCTCAAAGCCGACGGCGGCGAATGGGCGGAGGCGACCCGCGCGACGCTGCTGCACAAATCGCCGACGAGCCTGAAGATCACGTTGCGCCAGCTTCGGGCCGGGGCGAGCATGAGCCTGGCCGAGGAACTGCGGATGGAATACCGCATGACCCAGGCCTGCCTGCTCGGCACCGACCTCTACGAGGGCGTGCGCGCGGTGGTGATCGACAAGGACAACAAGCCGCAGTGGCAACCGCGGCAACTCGGGGATGTTGGCGAGGATGTGGTCCAGCGGCATTTCGTCGTGCCGAAGGACGGCGACCTGGTGCTGGACTAGCTGCTCGCCAACATCGCGGTATTAGGGAGGCTGTGCATCATGGCGAACATCGGCTTCATCGGTCTTGGCAACATGGGCGGGCCGATGGCGCGCAACCTGGCGAAGGCCGGGCACGCGGTCACCGGCTTCGACCTGGTCCAGGCGGCGCGCGACGCGCTTGCCGGGGCGGGCGGGAAGGCGGTCTCGGTCGCGGCCGATGCGATCGGCGGGGCCGAGGTCATCGTGACGATGCTTCCGGCCGGCCAGCACGTGCGCCAGGTCTATGGCGGGCCCGAGGGGGTGATCGCCAGGGCGGCGCCGGGAACGCTGCTGATCGACTGCTCCACGATCGACGTCGACACGGCCCGCGCGGTCGCCGCCGACGCCAAGGCCAAGGGGCTTTCGATGCTCGATGCCCCGGTCTCGGGCGGGACCGGCGGGGCCGAGGCGGGGACGCTGACCTTCATGGTCGGCGGCGAGGACCAGGCCTTCGCCCGCGCCGAGCCGGTCCTGAAGGCCATGGGCAAGACGGTGGTCCATGCCGGGGCCGCCGGGGCGGGGCAGGCGGCCAAGATCTGCAACAACATGATCCTCGGCATCTCGATGATCGCGGTCGGCGAGGCCTTCGTGCTGGCCGAGAAGCTGGGCCTGGACAAGCAGAAGCTCTTCGACATCAGTTCCAAGTCCTCGGGCCAGTGCTGGTCGATGACCACCTACTGCCCGGTCCCGGGCCCGGTGCCGACCTCGCCGGCCAACCGGGACTACAAGCCCGGCTTCACGGCCGACATGATGCTGAAGGACCTGAAGCTGGCCCAGCAGGCCGCCCAGGCCGCCGGCGCCGCCACGCCCCTGGGGGCCGCCGCATCATCGCTTTACGCACTCTTCGCCGCCCAAGGGAACGGCCCGGTGGATTTTTCGGGGATTATCAAGATGATCAGGGGAGGTTCGTAGCTCTTTTGGTTGATGCTTTATAGAAACTAAATTTAAATGATTACCCTGCTACGACCATGGTTTGTGGGGGCCGCATCCGGTGGCCCCCGACGATAGGCCAAACTTCCAGCGCGCCAGAACGGCGCGGGCAACCCATGGGGGCTTCCCTTGAAAGCCGCATATCTCGACACGATCCGCCTGATCGAACGCCTGCATCGCCAGTTCCTCGAAGTGGTGAAGGGCGAGCTTGACCGGCGCGGAACCCAGGACATCAACAACGTCCAGGGCCTGATCCTCTACAACATCGGCCAGGAAGACCTGACCGTGGGCGAGCTCACGAACCGCGGCTACTACCTCGGCTCGAACGTCTCCTACAACGTCCGCAAGATGGTCGAGAACGGCTATCTGACGCAGGAGCGCTCGCCGCATGACCGCCGCTCGGTCCGCGTGAAGCTGTCGGACAAGGGCCTGACCCTGTGGAAGGCGCTGGACGAGATGTTCGACCGGCACCTGACCCAGATCTCCCCGGGCTACACCAGCGAGAACGAGCTCAATTCCGGCATCACCTCGCTGCGCCGCCTCGAGCGCTTCTGGGTCGCGGCCGGCGAGTTCGGCGTCCGCATCCCGGCCCCCGCGGCCTGAACCCGGCGGCGCCCCGGGCGCCGTCCTCATCACGAAATTTTGCGGTGACCGGTGCCTTGTTGTGGCGCCGGTCACGCATTTTTTGCGTTTAGAGGCGCAATCTTGATCTTGCGCCTCGGACAATTCTGATTCATGTATTTGACAGAATTGTTACAAGGACGCCCGGCCAGGCTCCCGGGCGCGCCTTGGGGCACAAGTTAAGTCCCTGGGGAGAACGACGATCTCGGGCACCACGATTCTTCTGCACATCCTCGGCGGGGCGGCCCTTCTGCTCTGGGGGCTGCGTATGGTCCGCACCGGGATCACGCGCGCCTACGGCTCCGGCCTGCGCCGGGCGGTGGGGGCGGGGCTCGCCAACCCGCTGTCGGCGCTGGCGGTCGGCCTCGGCGCCACGCTGGTCCTCCAGAGCAGCACCGCGACCGCGCTGATGGTCTCGTCCTTCGCCGGCAAGGGCCTGGTCTCGGCCGGCCCGGCGCTCGCGACCATGCTCGGCGCCGACCTCGGCACCAGCCTCGTGGCCCAGATCCTCAGCTTCAAGATCACTTGGCTGTGGCCGCTCCTGGTGCTCGTCGGCGTGATCGGCTTCTCGGTCGGCACCTCGACCCGGCTGCACGACCTCGGCCGCGTCGCCGTCGGCCTCGGCCTGATCCTCCTGGCGCTGTCCTCGATCGTCACCGCCTCGCTGCCCTTGCGCGAATCGACGGCGATGGTCGAGGTCCTGCACGGGATGCAGGACGACATGCTGCTCGGCGTGCTGCTCGCCGCCGCGGTCACCATGCTGGCCTACTCGTCGCTGGCGGTGATCCTCCTGGTGATCTCGCTGACCGCGACCGGCGTGGTGCCGGTGCCGTTCGCGCTCGCCCTTGTCCTCGGCGCCAATCTCGGCGCCGGCCTCTTGCCGGTGCTGACGACGGCGAAGTCCGAGCCCGC
>JAEULC010000185.1 GCA_016792605.1 Rhodospirillales bacterium | reverse complement strand
GAGAGCGAGCGGCTGACCCGACTCATCAACCAGATCCTCGACCTGGCGAAGATGGAGGCCGGGCGCATGGACTGGGACATCCAGGAGCTGCAGCTGAAATCGGTCGTCGAGGACGCGATCGCCGCCACGCGCGGCTTGTTCGCCGACCGCAGCATCCGGCTGCAGGTGCAGGTTCCCGACGACCTGCCGCCGATCGAGTACGACCGCGACCGGCTGATCCAGGTGATCGTGAACCTGCTGTCCAACGCGGTGAAGTTCTGCGACCGGGACCAGGGCCTGGTCTCGATCGACGCCGCGATCGACGGCGACCAGGTTCGCGTGACCGTGTCCGACAACGGCGCCGGCGTGTCGCCGGAGGACCGGCCGCGGATCTTCGAGCGCTTCCAGCAGGTCGGCAACACGCTGACCAACAAGCCGCAGGGCACCGGCCTCGGCCTGGCGATCTGCCGCCAGATCGTCGAACGCTTCGGCGGCCGCATCTGGGTGGACAGCAGGCCCGGCCAGGGCGCGCAGTTCTCGTTCGTGATTCCGATCCGCCGCCGCGCCCAAGCGGCGCAGTAGCGCCGCCCCGCAAGGCCCGGCGCAGTAGTCTTCCAGTAGCGGCGGAGCGCCTAGATCTGCTGGCCGATCAGGTCGATCTGCGTGCGCTTGCGCAGGCGGTCGATGGCGCGCAGCGCCTCGTGCAGGCGGCCGCGCTCCTGGGCGGTCAGCCGCTCGGTCTCGACATGGACGCCGGGCAGGCGGCCGGCCTCGATGTCGGTCACCTGCTGGCGCAGGATCAGCTGCGCGATGTGGCAATGCGCGTCGACCAGCCCGTCGACGTCGCCCGGCACCAGCACGCCGGCCTCGCCCAGGCGCCGGATCCGCGCCAGCGTCGGCGTCTCCTCGATTCCCTGCGCCAGCGCCAGCAGCCGGACGCAGCCGACCAGCGGCAGCCGCGCGTGGATCTTGAGCTCGATGCGCCCGCGATGGATCGATTCGACGCCCGCGGTCGCCAGCCGGCCGAACAGGCTCAGCGCCACGCCGCCGACCGTGTCGTCATGCGCCATGCTTTGCAGCAGCGGGCGGCTGCGCCGCGCCAGGTCGCCGACATGCCGGCGCAGCACGACCGCCAGCGCCGGGTCGCCGTGGACCGGCTGGAAGTCGAAGAAGATGTCGGCAAGCAGCGTCGCGCCGCCCGAGCGGCGGCGGGCCCAGAGCCGGGTCTGGTCCTGCCACTGGCTCAGCGACTTGCGCCACAGCGGGTTGGTCGCCATGACGCCGCCCTGGCAGAAGGGGATGCCGGTCGCGTCCAGGTCGCGCGTCATGCGCTCGGCCAGTTCCAGGAAGTACCGGTCGATCGGGCCGTGCGCCTCGTCCGGGTAGTCGGCCAGCACGAAGCCGTTGTCCTGGTCGGGGTCGAGGAAGTTCTCGCCGCGCCCGCCGGAGCCCATCAGCAGCACGGTGAAGGCGACCGGCGGCCTGCCCCAGCCCTCGTCGGCCATCGCCGCCAGGGCGCGCTCGACGATCTGGCCGTAGAGGTCGCCGTTGATGTCGGTCAGGAACTCCTGGATCTCGGTCGCCGGCACGTGGTCGTCCAGCATCTCGCGGGCCAGGGCCGCCTGCTGCCCCTTGATCGCCCGCCAGCCGGCCAGGCTGTCCTCGTGCGCCAGCCGGTCGATGCGCCGGACCAGCACGCCCGCCGTCGCGGCCAGGGCCGCGTCGAGGTCGAGCATGCCCACGGCGCGTCCCTCGACGTCGGTGACGACGAGGTGGCGCAGGCGCTGGCGCCGCATCCGCGCGACGGCATGGTAGAGCCGGTCCGAGGCCCGGACGCTCGGCACCGTGCGGGTCATGACGGTCTCGACGGGCGCGCCCGCGGGCACCTGGAAGGCGATGCGCCGGGCCACGTCCTGGTCGGTCAAGAGGCCGATCGGCCGGCCGCCGGCGTCGGTCACGGCGGCGCAGGGCGCGGCCAGCGCCGCCATGCGCGCGACCGCCGCGCCGCATTCCGTTCCGGGCGCAAGCATCAGCGGCGGCGGCGACATGGCGTCGCGCACCAGGCTCCGGAAGATCTGGAAGTCGTGCCGCATGGCAGAGCCACCCGCCGCCGTTCGCTTGCCGACAGGCTAGTCCGCCACGCTCGCTTTCGCCATCGCGCCGGAAAGCCCGGCCGCGAGCGCCGGCGCGTCGAGCCGCCGCGGCAGGCGGTCGGCGAAGGCGACCAGGCCGAACCGGATCGCCGACTCGATGGTGCGGAAGTCGTCGTCGCGGTTGGACGACAGCACCGGCATCACCTGGATCATGCGCGTGGTCGCCGCGTTCGCCAGCAGCCGCGGGTCGGGCGCCTCGGCCAGGGCCAGGCGGGTGCGGAGCAGGTCGACGACGTCGCTCCAGCCCTCGGGCCGGTGCGTCGGCAGGGGATACTCCGCCAGGGCGTCGGCGTAGACCGCGGCGAGGCCCTCGGCCAGGGCCGCCTCGCGACCGGGCGCCGCCGGGCGCAGGCGCGCCGCGGTCAGCAGCACCATGGCCTGCAGGACCGACGCGAAGGTCTCCCAGCGGCAGATCCGGAAATGGTCGTTGAAGCGGTCGTCGGCGAAATGATGCTGGCCGAACCAAGCCAGCGTGTTGCGAGTGAACTCGTAGGTGCTGCGCTGCCCGAGATACGACGCCTCGCCGCTGAGCAGCCGCCGCAATGCCGCGGCGTCCGCCACCGGCGATGGCCAGAACCGGTCGATCAGCCCCTGCAACATGCCCCGTTTCCCCACCTGGGCGAGCCGTTTTTTGCGGATCGCCATTCGATTTAGGCAAAATGCTGTTGTGAGGGGGATTGTGCCATGGTATCTCTTTAGTAACAACGCCTAGAACCGCATTAAGCGAACAACAATAGGCACTTAGGGAGGTTGAACGCATCGTCGCCCGCAATCGGCATAATCAACCCACGAACGGCCCCGCCAAGGGGCCGCAAACAGCCGTGCGCGGCGTCAAGGCGTCGGGAAGCA
This sequence comes from Rhodospirillales bacterium, assembly GCA_016792605.1. Taxonomy (GTDB): domain Bacteria; phylum Pseudomonadota; class Alphaproteobacteria; order JAEULC01; family JAEULC01; genus JAEULC01. Next base: position 3,657 of record JAEULC010000185.1, on the reverse strand, counting down.
ACGACAGGGTCTAGCGACAGAGGCGGTACGCCTCGAAGGGGGAAAGCGACATGGCAGACAAGAGTCTCTCAGCCGAGCAGATGCGGGCCTATTGGGACCGCACCTCGAAGCTGATGTACGGCATCCTGTTCATCTGGTTCATCTTCAGCTTCGTGGTGCACATCTTCGCCGCGCCGCTGAACAACATCCGGATCTTCGGCTTCCCGCTCGGCTTCTACATGGCCGCCCAGGGATCGCTGATCGTCTTCGTCTTCCTGTGCTGGTGGAACGCCCGGGCGCAGAACAAGATCGACGAAGAATTCGGCGTCCAGGACGAATAGGGGGAACACGCCATGGCTTATCGCATCGGGCAAAGCAGCTTTGTCCAGAACCTGGGCAAGATCTACGCGATCTACACCGGGACCTTCGCAGCCTTCGTCGTCTTCCTCGGCGTGCTCGAGTATTTCGGCGTGCCGAACCGCTTCCTCGGCTACATGTTCATCTTCCTCACGATCGGCGTCTACGCGCTGATCGGGGTGCTCTCGCGCACCGCCGAGGTTGCCGAATACTACGTCGCCGGACGCGTGGTGCCGGCCTTCTATAACGGCATGGCGACGGGCGCCGACTGGATGAGCGCCGCGTCGTTCATCGGCATGGCCGGCTCGCTCTATTTCGGCGGCTATGACGGCCTGGCCTTCGTGCTCGGCTGGACCGGCGGCTACGTGCTGGTGGCGATCCTGATGGCGCCGTACCTGCGCAAGTTCGGCCAGTTCACGGTGCCGGACTTCTTCGGCGCACGCTACGGCGGCCACCTGGCCCGCTCGCTGGCGGTGGTCGTGCTGATCCTGGCGTCCTTCACCTACGTGGTGGCCCAGATCGTCGGCGTCGGCATCATTACCGGGCGCTTCCTGGGGCTGGGCTTTCAGACCGCCTGCTTCGTGGGTCTGATCGGCATCCTGGTGTGCTCGCTGCTCGGCGGCATGAAGGCCGTGACCTGGACCCAGGTGGCTCAGTACATCATCCTGATCATCGCCTACCTGATCCCGGTGATCGTGCTGTCGGTGCAGCTGACCGGCGTGCCGATCCCCGAGCTGATGTACGGCCAGGCCCTGCAGAAGATCGTCGAGTACGAGAAGACGCTCGGCATCGCGCGGTCGCACATCACGCCGTTCATCTCGGTCTTGCCTGGCGCCAAGCCGGAGACCTCGCTAAACGGCGCGATCAACTTCTTCGCCCTGATCCTCTGCCTGATGGTGGGTACCGCGTCGCTGCCGCACGTTCTGATGCGGTACTTCACGACGCCCAGCGTCAAGCAGGCCCGCGACTCGGTGTGGTGGAGCCTGTTCTTCATCTTCCTGCTCTACTTCACCGCCCCGGCCTACGCGGCCTTCGCCAAGCTGGAGGTGTATCAGAACCTGATCAACTCCCCGATGGCGAGCCTGCCGGCCTGGGTCAACTCGTGGGGCGCACCGGGTCTGGCGCTGGTCGGCGCCTGCGACGCCAAGAACGCGGCGGACATCTTCCCGCTGTGCAAGGGCGTCACGGGTAACGCGGACGGAATCCTGCAGTTCGCGGAATTCCGCATCCACACCGACGCCATCGTGCTGGCGACGCCCGAGATCGCGGGCCTGCCCTACGTGATTTCCGGCCTGGTAGCGGCCGGCGGTCTCGCGGCGGCGCTCTCGACCGCGGACGGGCTCCTGCTCGCGATCGCCAACGCCCTGTCGCATGACGTGTATTACAAGATGATCGATCCCAAGGCGGATACGAAGCGCCGCCTGATCATCTCGCGCGTCCTGCTGCTGATCGTCGCGATCATCGCGGCCTACGTGGCGGGGACCCTGGGCGCGGACATCCTGTTCCTGGTGTCCTGGGCGTTCTCGATGGCGGCGTCCGGCCTGTTCGCGGGCCTGGTGCTCGGCATCTGGTGGAAGCGCTGCGGCAACGCGGCGGGCGTGGCGGGCATCGCGGTCGGCTTTGGCCTCTGCATGTTCTTCCTGATCATGACCGAGTTCTACGGGCCGGCCTTGAAGGGCCTGCTCGGCGACGCTGTCACGATCGTGAAGATCCGCGGTCGCGACGTGGCCTATCCCTGGGGCATCAACAATATCTCCGTCGGCATCTTCGGCATCCCCGCGGCGTTCATCGCCCAGTGGATCGTCGGCAAGATGACGCAGGAGTCCTCCAAGGAAATGCAGGACTTCATCGACTCGATCCGCGTCCCGACCGGCGCCGTGAAGCCGATCGCCGGCGCGGAAGCGCACTGATCCTTCGCCCCGCCTAGGGGCTCGGGAGCAAAGGGCAGGACCGCGAGGTCCTGCCCTTCTTCTTTGTTGCGCCGTTCCTTCTTGCGCCGTTCTTTGTTGCGTCCGGGCCGGCGCGCCGCTACTCGGAAGGGGCCATGCAGCAGCCCGACTTCGTCACCGGCTACCTGCCCTTCTGGATCGTGAACTACGCGCTCGCCGCCGTGGTCTGGTCCTGCGTCGGCCGTTTCCTGCTGTCCTTCTTCATGCCCGCGGTCCAGCCCACGAACTACATCTGGCGCGGCTTCGTCTGGATCACCGAGTGGTCGGTCGTCGCCAGCCGCTGGATCACGCCCAGCCCGGTGCCGGGACTGCTGCTGCCCCTGGTCGCGGCCTTCTGGCTGTTCCACTTGCGCGTGATCCTGTTCCTGCTGTTCTGGCGCTTCGGCATGACGCCGAGCATCCCGGCCGCGGCGGGCTAGGGCGGGGCGGGGGCGATGCACCGGCAGCAGATCCTGGCCCTCACGCTCGGCCTGTGCGCGATCAACGGCCTGGTCTCGCCCTACCTGGTGGTCGTGATCGGCTTCGCGCCGGTATGGATGCCCACCTGGATGCCGCCCTCGCTCGGTGCGGTCGTTTACCTGTCCAACCTGATCACCGCGACGACGACGCTGCTGCTCGCGGGCGTGCCGGCGGCCCTCGCCGAGCGGCTGGTTCCGGGCCTGCGCGACGGCAACGGCGTGGCCTGGGTATGGGCGCTCGCGGCGTTCATCCTCACCGTTCCCGGCCTGCTGGTCGCGGGCATGCGCCTCACGGCCAGTTGATCGCCTGCCGGCAGGCGGGCGTTGACCGTTTTTTCGGGGCCCGGGTACCATCGTGCCGGATGAGCGAAATCGAGCGGATTCGCGCCGCCGCGCAAGTGTCTGTCGGCCGCGCCACCATGTTCGGGGCGCTGGCCATCTGGGCGGCGAGTTTCGGGTTCATCTCCTGGCCCTTGACCGCCTTCCGCCTGGCGGCGCTGCTCTCCACCCTCACCATGGTCATCCTGATCTACAAGGCGCTCCAGGCGCCGCGGCGGCCGTATCGCCGGACTGAAGTGTGGGTGATGCTCGGCAAGAAGCACGGGCTTCCCGAGGAAAGCGCCCAGCACGTTATTTCCGGCGTGCTGCGCGACACGTTCTGGCAGTTCGCGTCGCTGGTCGCAGCCGTGGCCGGGATCCTGTGGATCGCCGCCATCGGCCTCGGCATCTTCGCGCCCGGAATGGCGCTCGGCGTCCACTGATCTCCCGCCGGAGCGGATCGTCCTTCGCGATGTTGGGTGAACCCGTCGGCTTCTCTAGATGCAACTGAGAAGCAGTTGCAAATAATCTTCCACTTCGCTAGGGTCCCAGCCTCGCCGCCAACGGAAAGGCCCCGACCATGACCGAGCGCACGC
>JAEULC010000152.1 GCA_016792605.1 Rhodospirillales bacterium | reverse complement strand
GGACGGCCGGGCCGCTTAACGCCCGGTTTAGAGTCTGCAACTAGACTGCCCGGAACGGATGCGCTATTGGCACCGGCCGATCGGGGGGAGGTCGCCCGGAACCGAGGGGCAGCGGGACCGCAATCGGGGCGGGTCGCCGCTTAGCCGGCGGGCGCGCTGCAGGCCCCGCGCAACACCAAGCCCCCGGCAGTGGAGCCTTGCCCGTGCTTCGTCTCCTCCCCCTGCGCGCCGCGCTCGTGGCGATCGCGATGGTTCTCGCGTTCGTTTCGCCCTTCGACCGGTCCGAAGCCAATGCCCCGGTCGTGCTCGACGTCACCGGCGCCGTGGCCGGCGACCGCGCCAGCTTCGACCTGGCGGCGCTCGACGCGCTGCCGCAGGCCCGCATCGTCACCGCCACGCCGTGGACGCAGGGGCGGACCACCTTCGACGGCGTCGCCGGCCCGGCCTTCCTCAAGGCGATCGGCGCGACCGGCAAGACGATCAAGGCGCGCGCGCTCAACGACTATGCGGTCGAGATCCCGGTCGAGGACTTCCTGACCAAGGGCGCCATCATCGCCACGCGGCTCAACGGCGAGCGCATCCCGGTCCGCACCAACGGCCCGCTCTGGGTCATGTATCCCTACGATTCCGACCCGTCGCTGCAGAACAAGACCTTCACCTACCGCGCGATCTGGCAGCTCCGCTCGATCGACGTCCAGTAGCGCCGGCCCGAAACTTCCGACCTGCCATGACACCTGTCCGCCTCCGGCGCGTGAGCCTGCCCTTCGTCGTGCTGATGACCGCGATGGTCGCCGGCACGGCGCTGGCCGGGCTGCTGTTCTCGCAGCTCGCCGGGATGCAGCGCGACGAACACACCATGCCGATCGAGGACGGCGCCTGGGTGCTCTACCAGGTGCAGGCCGAGTTCCTGCGCACACGCCTGCTGCTGTCCGAGGCGCGGCGCACGCCGACGACCGCCAACGAGGAAGCGGCCCTGCTGCGCTACGAGATTTTCCAGAGCCGCCTGCACCGCATCACCCAGGGCAGGCTGCACGCCGACCTGGGGCGGCACCGCGACCTGGCGGCACAGATCGCGCGCGTGGTCCAGACTTCGGCCGACATCGACCGCGAGCTCGGCGAGATGCTGACGCCCGACGCGCGGCTGGCCGTGATCGAGACCCGCTTCGCCGCCGCCGACCGGCTGGTGCAGGAACTGACCGTCGCCGTGAACCATGCCACCAGCGTGGACAGCGAGATGCGCGAGACCGCGCTGGAGAAGGCGCACGCCTACCTGCAGGCGCTGTTCGCCACGCTGGTCGTCATCGCCCTGCTGTCGGGCGCGGTCGCGTGGATGCAGGCGCGGCGCAGCGCGCGCGAAAGCGCCAAGCTCATGGAACTGAGCGCCCACCTGCGCGACGAGCGCAACCGCGCCGAGACCGCCAGCCGCGCCAAGAGCGTGTTCCTGGCCAACATGAGCCATGAGCTGCGCACGCCGCTCAACGCCATCATCGGCTTCGCCGAGGTGATCGCCGGCCAGTTCTTCGGCCCGGTGACGCCCAAGCGCTACGCCGAATACGGCGCCGACATCCACCAGAGCGGCCGCTACCTGCTGTCGCTGGTCAACGACCTGCTCGACCTGGCGAAGATCGAGGCCGGCCGCATGGACATGGCGCCCGACTGGCTCGATCCGCAGGCCGCCGCCGCCGACACGCTGAAGACCTGCGAGGCCGAGGCGGCGCGCGGCCAGCTGTCGCTGGTGCTGGCGGACTTCCCGGCCCGCGTCCAGCTCCGCGCCGACCAGCGCGCGCTGCGCCAGATGCTGCTGAACCTGGTGTCGAACGCGATGAAGTTCACCTGCCCCGGCGGGCGCATCGTGCTGCGCGCCGAGGCGACGGCCGAGGGCCTGGCCCTGTCGGTGATCGACAACGGCCGCGGCATTGCGCCCGACCTGCTGAAGCGCCTGATGGAGCCCTTCGTCCAGGGCGCGGCCGAGGCGGTGCAGGGCCAGCAGGGCACGGGCCTCGGCCTGTCGATCACGCGCCGGCTGATGGAGATGCATGGCGGCACGCTGACGATCGACAGTGCGCCCGACCAGGGCACGACCGCGCGGCTGGTCTTCCCGCCTGGCGCGGTGCGGCGCGACGAGGCGCCGGTGCGCCGCGCGGCCTGACGCCGGCTACTTGAAGATGAAGCTCCTGGGCCAGTCCTCGTAGCTCGACGAGGTGACGCCGTTGCGCGTCGTGCCGACATAGGACGACTGCCCGGTCGCCGCCTGCAGCGTGACGGTGCCGCCGCGGCCGCCGACCGCGCCGGCATGGCGCGCGGCGACGCAGATCGCCGAGTCAGACGTGTAGATGTCGGTGCCCCAGACCGACAGGTCCTCCGCCACCGACGCGGCGCTGCAATGGCAGGTCAGCACCTCGACCGGGGCCGGCGCGTCGTCGAACTCGCCGGGGCACGGCTCCGCGACCGCGCGCTGCTTCTCCGGCGCCGGCGCGCTGCGCAGCTCGTCGATGCGGCGGCGCGCGAGCCCGGCAAAGGTGCCGCGCGGGAACTGCGCCAGGTACTCCTCGAAGGCGCCCGGGTCGGCGCTCGCCTTCACCGACTCCCAGAACAGTGCCTCGCGGTCGGCCGAGGCCCGCGCGGGCGGCGGGGGTGGCGGTGGCGGGACCGCGGCGAGTGGCGCCGGGGCCGGCCTCGGTCGCGCAGCTTGCGGCGGGACGGCCGCGGCCTGGGGCGCGGGCAGCGCGCCGCCGCGGTTGAACACCAAGTCGCCCGTGAGCGACGAAGACTCCCAGGGCGTCTGCGCGCCGTTCGACTGGCGCATCACCGAGACGCGCACGCGCTTGAACACCTCCTCGGCCGCCAGGCCGGGCAGCGCCAACACCCGCGCCAGCTCGGCGGTGTAGAGCCCGTTCTCGCCGTCGCCGTCCGCCGCGGTCGACCCTGGCGCGGTCGCATAGGCGATCATCGTGCCCACGGCGGCGTCGACCGCGGCCAAGCCGCGCGTCCCGCCGCGCATCCGGCGCTCGAACGGGTTGTTGCGGCAGGCATCGAGGATCACGATGTTGGCCGCCGCGCGCGCGTCGCCGAGCTGCTCGAGCACCAGGTCGACGTCGACGCTCTCGACACGCACGGTCGCCTCGTTCTGGATCGCGGCGTCGACCGGCACCAGGTAGTTGCGGCCGCGCACCTGCAGCCCGTGGCCGGCGTAATAGAACAGGCTGGCGCTGGCGTTCTTCGACCGCTCACCGAACTTCAGGATCGCGGTCTCCATCGCCTTCTTCGGCGTGTTCTCCAGCACCTCGACTTCGAACCCCAGGCCGCGCAGCGTACGGCCGATCAGCCGCGCGTCGTTGGTGGCATTGCGCAGCGGCTGTTCCTTGTAGGCGGCGTTGCCGACCACGAGCGCGATGCGCCGCCCGTCGCCCTCGGCCCGGGCCGGCCCGGCGAGGACAGCGACGGCCATCAGCGCAAAGCCCAGGATCGCGACCCGTGCCGGGTTCATGGAAAACGCCTCCCGCGTGACGGAAGCAGCATAGTCAAAGCGCCAACCGCCGCAAATCAGGCCATCAAAGCGATTAACGCCCGGTTTCCGGCCGGCGCAGCGCCGCGAAGGCCGCCGGCTCCCAGCTTCGCAACGCGAACAGCAGCCCGAACCCCTGTCGCTGCTCCAGCGGCGCGCGCAGGCTGTCGGCATGCAGCTCGGCGAAGGTCCGGCGCAGGCGGCGCAGCTCGGCCTGCATCTGCGCCAGGGCGGCTTGCGTCAGCATGCCGTGCGCGAACTCGAACCGCTCGCCCTGCCCCTCGAAGCCGCCGGCGAGGAAATCGTCGCGCACGCGGGTGCGGAAGAAATGGCGCAGCGGCCCGTCCGGCAGCCAGTCGAAGTCGCGCGCCACGTTGGGCCGGATCTTGTTCCCGGGCAGCACCCGGACGATGCCGAGGCGATCAAGCTGCAGCAGCAGGCCAAGGCATTCCGGCTCCTCGAGTCGGTAGTGCCGGACCATGTCGTCGAGGCTCCAGTGGTTCAGCGCCAGCACCGCGACCAGCAGCAGCCTGGGGTCGGCGACCAGTCCGGCCTCCTGCGCCTGGGTCAGCCGGGTCACGACCGGGGCCGCGCCGGCCGCCTCCTGGGCGATTTCGGCCAGGGTCAGGTCCAAGAGCGCGGCGAGCTTCGCCAGGCGGTCGAGCGATATCCGGCCCGTGGAGAAGAGGCGCTTCATCGAGGGCTCGGACAGGCCCAGCCGCCGCCCAGCCTCGCCATAGGTCATCCCCCGGGCTTTCAGGGCCCGCTTGAGGACGCCTAGGATGGCTCGGACTTCCGTCATGAAGGTATGGTATCAAAAAATGATCCCTTCTAGCTAGCATGACGATCGGATCAATAATTCGATCCCTCCTTGGCTTCCTCCTCGTCAGGCTGCCCCCATCGCCCACCGACGCGATGGAGGCCCCGATGCGCCGCACCCTGCCCCTGCTCCCGACCGCCCTGACCCTGGCCGCGACCCTGGCCCTGATCTTCCATGGGCCGATCGCGCAGCTCGCCCACTACCACCATTTCGCCGACACGCGCGGCCTTGCCGGTATCGCCAATGCCGGCGACGTGCTGTCGAACATCCCCTTTGCGCTGGTCGGGATCTGGGGCCTGCTGCGGCTGGGCGCGGCGCGGGAGCATCCCGCCCTGTCGCGCGGCTGGGCCGGCTACATGCTGTTCTTCGCGGCGCTGGTGCTCACCGCGATCGGGTCGAGCTGGTATCACCTCGCGCCGGACAACACGCGGCTGATCTTCGACCGCCTGCCGATCGCCTTGGCCTGCGCCGGGCTGCTCGCCGCTGTGCAGGCCGAGACGACGCGACTGCGCAGCTCGGTGTTCTCGACGCTGATGCTCGCCGCCGCCGCCATCGCCAGCGTCGGCTGGTGGGCCTGGACCGACCGCATCCTGGTCGGCGACCTGCGCTTCTATTTGCTGCTCCAGGCCGGCCCCATCGTGCTGATCCCGCTGTGGCAGTGGATCTATCGCGCGCCGAAATCCGACCGCATCGCCTTCGCGCTGGCCATCGGCTGCTACGTCCTCGCCAAGGGTGCCGAGCTTGCCGACCACCAAGTCCTGCAGGCGCTCGGCACGGTCAGCGGCCACACGCTGAAACACCTGCTGGCCGCGCTCGGCACCGCGATCGTCACCTGGCAGGTGACGAGGCGGGTGTCCACGCCGGCAAGCCGCCGCCTCGCCGCGATCCTGGCGCGGTAGCGCGAGTACTCAGCCGAACCTGTTGCCGCGGGGGAAGCCCTGCGGCGGCAGGCGGCCGGCTTGGGCGCGTTCGCCGATCCATTCCTTGATTGCGGTCTCGGTGCGAACCTTGTCGCCCAGCTTCCAGCTTAGGCCCTCCTTGCGGACGAAGACCTTGGCGTCGCTGAGGCCCTTCTCCTTGAACTTCTGCAGGGTCACGCCGCGCCCGCGCGTCATCTCGGGCAGCTGATCGAGCGGGAACAGCAGCAGCTTCCTGTTCTCGCCGATCGTCGCGACCATGTCGCCCTCCACGGGCGTGCAGACCTTGGCCTCGGCCGGCGGCGCCACGTTCAGCACCACCTTGCCGGCGCGGGTCTGCGCCAACACCTCGTCCTCCGGCACGACGAAGCCGCGCCCGTCGCTCGACGCGACCAGGAGCTTGCGGCCCGGCTTGTGGACGAAGACGTTGACGAGGTCCTGGTCGTTGCCGAGCTCGATCATCAGGCGCAAGGGCTCGCCATGCCCGCGCCCGCCCGGCAGCTTGTCGACGCCGATCGTGTAGAAGCGGCCGTTCGTTCCAAAGATGACGAGCTTGTCGGTCGTTTCCGCATGGAAGACGAAGCGCTCGCTGTCGCCCTCCTTGTAGGTGATGCCCGACCAGTCGGCGAGATGGCCCTTCATCGCGCGGATCCAGCCCTTGGACGAGCAGACCACCGTGACCGGCTCGCGCTCGACCAGCGCATCGACCGGC
>JAEULC010000147.1 GCA_016792605.1 Rhodospirillales bacterium | reverse complement strand
GGTGTAGGTCTTCTTGTCGTCGCTGACCGTGTAGGCGCCGACCATCTGCGGGTGCGGCACCATCTTGTCGTCGATGCCGAACAGCGTGTCGTAGACCAGCATGCCGTGGATACCGGCGATGGTCTGGGTCGTCCAGTGCGGGTCCAGCGTGCGCACGTCGGCGTGCATCACCGCCTTCAGCACCTTGTCCTGCGCCTGGGCCGGCGCCGCTAGCGCCAGGAGCCCCATGGCCACCGCGCCCAGCGCGCCACGCGTCCAGCGTGCGCCCATGCCTGCCTTGGCTTGTTCCGTCATCGATTTCCCCTTGTTCACCCCGTGACGCCCTGCACGGCATCACCCTGGCAGTATGAGGGTTTTTATCCGCGACATGCAACCGGAAGTCGGGCGGCCCCCCGCGCCGGCGATAGCGGTTAACCCAGGCCCGCATTGCGGGCGCAGGCGCGCCCCGCTACAGTCCCAGCCACCGCGGACACAAGCCAACGACGCACCCTCTAGCAGCCCCCTGGAGCGCCTTAGCCATGCTCGACCTCAGCCAGAAGCGTACCTCCGGACCGGTCATCCGCCTGCATCCGAACGATAACGTGGTCGTAGCGAGGGTCGACGTCGATGCCGGCGCCTCGGTGCCCGGCGAGAACGTGACCGCGCGCGGCAAGGTGCCGGCCGGCTACAAGGTCGCGACCCAGTACCTGAAGAAGGGCGACCCGATCCTGAAGTACAATACGGTGATCGGCTTCGCGGGTGAGGACATTGCGCCCGGCACGATGGTCCACAGCCACAATATCGACTTCCGCGAGTTCGACCGCGACTACGCCTATGGCCGCGACTACAAGCCGGTGGACATGGTGCCCGAGGCGCAGCGCGCGACCTTCCAGGGCATCGTGCGGCCCGACGGCCGAGTGGCCACGCGCAACTTCATCGGCATCATCTCGACGGTGAACTGCTCGGCCACGGTGGTGCACGAGATTGCCGACCACTTCTCGCGCCGCGGCGGGCTGGACGCCTATCCCAATGTCGACGGCGTCGCCGCCTTCACCCACGCGCTGGGCTGCGGCATGGAAATGACCGGGGAGCCGATGCAGCTCCTGCGCCGCACGCTCGGCGGCTACGCCAAGCACCCTAACCTCGCCGGCGTGCTAGTGATCGGGCTGGGCTGCGAACGCTGCCAGGTCGGCGGGCTGATGGAGCAGGAGCGGCTCAACTCCGGCCCGCTGCTGCGCACCATGGTGATGCAGGAGGAAGGCGGCACCCGCAAGACGATCGAGCGCGGCATCGCCATCATCAACGAAATGCTGCCCGAGGCGAACAAGGTGAGCCGCCAAACCGTCTCGGCGAGCCACATCACCGTCGGCCTCCAATGCGGCGGCTCGGACGGGTTCTCGTCGATCACGGCCAATCCGGCGCTGGGTGCTGCGATCGACCTGCTGGCGCGCCACGGCGGCACCGGCATCCTGTCGGAGACGCCGGAGATCTACGGCGTCGAGCACACGCTGACGCGCCGCGCGGTCTCGAAGGAGGTCGGCGAGAAGCTGATCCAGCGCATCCGCTGGTGGAAGGACGAGTACTCTGTCGGCCGCGACGTTCAGATCAACGGCAAGGTCAGCCCCGGCAACCAGACCGGCGGCCTCGCCAACATCTTCGAGAAGTCGCTGGGCTCGTCGATGAAGGGCGGCACCGGCCCGCTGATGGAGGTCTACAAGTACGCCGAGCCGGTGACGGCCAAGGGCTTCGTGTTCATGGACACGCCCGGCTACGACCCGGTATCGGCCACCGGCCAGATCGCCGGCGGCGCCAACCTGGTCGCCTTCACCACCGGCCGCGGCTCGTGCTTCGGCGCCAAGCCGGTGCCCTCGATCAAGCTCGCCACCAATACGCCGATGTTCAAGCGCATGGAAGAGGACATGGACGTGAACTGCGGCGAGGTGCTGGACGGCGCAGCCTCGATCCAGGAGATGGGGCAGAAGATCTTCGAGGAGTTCCTGCGCGTCGCCTCGGGCGGCAAGACCAAGAGCGAAGAGCTCGGCCTCGGCCGGCACGAATTCGTGCCCTGGCAGATCGGCATCGTCGGATAGCGCGTGTCGGCTAGCGCGCGTCCTCCAGCACCAGCTCGGCGCCGCGCAGCCCCACCATCATGCTGGGCGCGTTGAGGTTGCCCGAGGTGATCAGCGGGAAGACCGACGCGTCGATGACGCGCAGCCCTTCCACGCCATGCACGCGCAGGCGCGCGTCCACCACCGCATCGCGTGGGTGCGGCCCCATCCGCGCCGTGCCGCAGGGATGGAAGATCGAGTAGCAGCGCCTGCGGATGTCCTCCGCGAGCGCCTCGTCGCTCTGGACGTCGGGGCCGGGCGCGCTTTCGCGCTCGATGAGCGCCGACAGGGCCTTCGTTGCGGCAAGGCGGCGCAGGAAGCGGGCGCCGCCCACAAGCTCCGCCATGTCCTCCGCGGTGCCCAGCGTGTTGGGCTGGATCGCGGGTGCGGCGAAGGGATCGGGCGAGCGGATCTCGACCGTGCCGCGGCTCGTCGGCCGGCAGGGCGAGACGCTGATGCAGATGCCCGGGAACGGATCGGCCTGGGTCACCTTGCGCTTGCCCGGCACCATGCGCTCGAAGCTGATCGGCGCGAAGTAGAGCTGCATGTTCGGCGTGCCGTCGCGCGGGCCGGGCTCGCTGCGCACGAAACCGCCGGCATGGCTCGAGCCGATCGACAGCGGCCCGCCGCGCGTCAGCAGGTACTGCAGCCCAACGCGCAGCTTGCCGAGCAGGGGATAGAGCACGTCGTTGAGCGTCGGCCGCGTCGCCCGGTACATGTGGTCGTAGCCGAGATGGTCCTGCAGATTGAGGCCGACCGGCAGGTCGCGGCGCACCTGGATGCCGTGAAGCTGCAACAAGGCGCCGGGCCCGATGCCCGAGAGCTGCAGGAGCTGCGGCGTGTTGATGGCGCCGCCCGCGACGATCACTTCCGCCCGCGCGGTCGCGCGCCGGAGGGAACCGTCCCGGCGGTACTCCACGCCGGTCGCCCGCGCGCCGTCGAACAGGAGGCGGGTGGCATGCGCGCGGGTGACGATCCGCAGGTTGGCGCGGCGCGACGCAGGCCACAGGAAGGCCCGCGATGCCGAATGCCGCATCCCACCGCGCGTCGTGAGCTGGATATAGGCGACGCCCTCGCGCGTGGGGCCGTTGACGTCGTCGAGCACGGGATAGCCAAGCTCGCGCCCGGCCTCGAGGAAGACACCCGCGGTCGGGTGCGCCGCGTCGCGCGTCGACGCGATATGGAGCGGCCCGCCCGATCCATGCAGCGCGCTCGCGCCCAGGTGGTGGTCTTCCAGCCGGCGATAGGCGGCGAGCACCTCGTCCCAGCCCCAGCCGGGATTGCCCAGCGCGCGCCACGCCTCGTAGTCCTCGCGCTGGCCGCGCATGTAGACCATGGCGTTGATCGAGCCGGAGCCGCCCAAGAGTTTGCCGCGCGGATAGTAGTCGGGCCGGTTGCCCAGGCCCGGCACCGGCTCGCTCCAGTACTTCCAGTTCACGCGCTCGTCGTGCCAGATCCGGCCATAGCCGAGCGGCACCTGGACCCAGAAGCGCTTGTCGGTGCCGCCGGCCTCGAGCAGCAGCACGGAATGCCGGCCGCCCTCGCTCAGCCGGGCGGCGACGATCGACCCGGCCGAGCCGGCGCCGACGACGATGTAGTCATAGGCCTCCTCGCCCGGCATGCCGCTTGCCCCCGCTGTCGCCTCCATCCGATGAGTGCCAGCAAGCTATTGGAATGTCTATAGAACAAGCGACGCCTTGTTGCCCGGCCGCGATTCAACTTCGCTGCTGCGCGGGCCGGCGTTCCGTTGCTATAGTTGCAATCAAATGTTGTCCGTACTTCTCATCGACGACGACGACCTCGTCCGCGTCACGCTGGGCGACATGCTGCGCTCGCTGGGGCATCGCGTGACGTCGCCGCTGCCCGGCGGCCCGGCCCTGGCGGCGGTGAAGGCCGGTGGCTACGACGTGGTGATCACCGATTTCGTGATGCCCGGGGTCAACGGGTCGCAGATCGCCAAGGCCGTGCGCGCCGCCCAGCCGAAATGCCCCATCATCGCGATCTCCGGCGGCTCGGCCGACATTCCGGCCAGCGTGGCCTTGAGCATGGCCGAGGCGCAGGGCGCGTCGGCGACGCTCTACAAGCCGTTCCGCAGGGCGGAACTCGAACAGGCGCTGAAGGCGGCGACGCAATCGACGTAGAGCCACTATTCCGGCACCTTCTGCGTCTCCAGCGTCCACTTCACCAGCACTTCCAGCACGTCGGCGAACTGCTCGAGCTGCTGCGGCTGCAGCCCTTCGAGCGCGTCGACCAGGCCGCCCAGCGGATTGTCCTGGATCAGGCGCTTGCCGCGCGCGGTGAGGCTCAGTGTCTTGATGCGCGGGTCGTCGGGATCGGGCTGCGCCTTGACCAGCCCCTTCTTGACCAGCACGCCGAGTGTCTGCGACGCCGCGCTCTTCGACGTCGCGTGGAACTGCGCGAAGCGCGTCACGTTGCGCGCGGACTCATTGGCGCGCGCGAGGTAGCGCAGCGCAACCCACTGCGCCGGCTTCAAGCCGCGGGCAAAGGATATCCCCTGAATTCGGTGTACCAGATGCTCGAGAAGATCGGCGATCGCCGCTGCTCTTACTTGCGCCATCCCAGTCGTTGCACTTTCAACTAATATTATTGCGAAATATTTTACCTCGAATGGTCGCCGATGTCAGCCGAAAGCGACATATATCCGATGACAGGGTTGTTTCAGGGCCGCTGCCGCGCATGCGCATCGACCGGAGCAATCGCGCCCGCGCGTTCCATGCGCACCAGAACGCGCCGTTCGTCGTGCACGATCGCCTGGCGGCGCGCGACTTCCGCGGGTGCGGCGACCCGTCGCATCGCCTGGCTCTGCGGCGCGATGCTGTGAATGTAGGTCGGTTTCAGATTGTTCTGCAGGTCGATGAAATCGTTGCTGTTCCGCGCATCGAAGAAGGTCGCGACGCGATTGAAGCCGGCGCGCGCGGCGCGCGCCGAGTAGTCGATGTGCCAATCGCCGCGCACGGGGAAGTTGCGCTCGTCGACATCGCCGACCGCATCGAGCACGCGCGGCGTGAAGGTGAACAGGCAGCCCATGCAATTGTACACGTCGGTATAAGCCGCCGCGGTGCCGCTGGAATCGACGGCGAGCGGCGTTGCCGGCGCGAGCGGCACGGCGGGTCGGCGCTCCTGATTCCACAGCCTTAGGTTGAGATGGCAGAGATGGTCGAAGCCGCTTTCGGCCATGGCGCGGCGGTAGAGCCGGTCCCAGCCCTTGGCGCGGAAGACCAGGTCGTCGTCGGCCTTGAAGCCGAGCGCATAGTCCAGCCGGCGGCAGTAGTCGAAGATCGTGTTGGTCTGGCCGCCCGCGCCGCGCCGGTCGTTGCGCAGCACCACGCAGTCCGCCGGCAGGCGCAGCGCCTGCAGGTCGTCGAGCGTGCCATCGGTCGAGCCGTCGTCGGCGACGACCACCAGCCAGTTCCAGGCCGGATCCCGCGTCGCCGCCCAGGACTCCAGGCATTCGCGCAGATAGGCGCGGCGGTTGAACGTGGTGACCGCGAAGATGGCGCGCTGGCCGCTCATCGCCGCTCCCACAGCGTCAGCGTGGCCGGCGGCGGATCGCAGGCCCGCGGGCGTTCCGGCGTGCAGGCCGGCTTCTCGTCGCGATCGGTCGCCTGGGCGTCCCAGCGCAGCACCAGCTTGGTGTCGCGCCCGGACCCCTCGGCAGCGCGCACCGGCAGGACCATGGCAAAGAACCCAGCCTCGGCAAGCTGCGGCTGCAGGAAGACCGCGGGCAGCAGCCGTGCCGGGGCGAGCGTGCCGGCGGGCGCAAGTGTCGCCGGATCGAGCAGCAGGTCGTATCGCCCCGCCGTCCAGTGCCGCACGGCCTGGCGCAGGCGCCCGTCCGGCAGCGCGACGACCGCCTCGGCGCGGATCCGGGCGGCGAGCGTGCCCCGCCCCGCCAGCTCCCAGCGCCCCTGCCAGGCCGTGGCGGCGACGCTCCGCCAGCCCTTGGCGTCGCGGCGCGCGTTGAACACCTGGCTGTTCCCCTCAGCATCGTATTTCACGAAGGTCACGATCGGCCGTCCCTCGGCGTCGAAGCCGAGTGCCACCTGGTTTGACAGGCCCGAACGCACCGGCGCGTCGTCAACGATGTCGCCCTGGCCGGGCACGATCGGCAAGGCGATCGGCCGGCCGTCGCCGGTCTTCCAGATCGCCAGATCGTCGCTCGCGGCGTAGCCCACCTGGAAACTCGCCTCGGCATCGGGGCGGGCGCGCCACACCCAGGCCATGTGGAAGCGCCCGTCAGGCCCCTTGGCCGGCGCGGTCGGATAGGCCGCCAGGTTCCGGTCTCCCTGCCGGCGCGCGAACAGGTCTGTCGCGCCCATCCGGCGCCACGCGTCGCCCTCGAGCTTGTTCGCGACGATCCGCCCGCCGCCGCTCATCCCGTCGCGATAGCGGAAGACCAGCGCGCCGTCCGGCAGCAGGCTCCAGGTCGGATAGGTGGCCTGCGTCTCGTCCGATCCGGTCATGCGGTTGACGAGCACGAGGCTCGCGAGGTCGCCCGGCGTCGCGGTGCGCGCGTAGACCAGGGGCGACGCATGCATGTTGCCCGCGACATGAAGATTGCCGGCGCGGTCCAGCGCCAGCGCGATGTTGTTGTGGTTGTCCCAGCCCTCGAACACGCTGTCGAGCGCCTTGCGCCGCCACTGCCCGCTGCGTCGGTCGAGCTGGGCGACGCTCAGGCGCCGCGCCTCGTCGTAGTAGCCGACATAGACAAAGCGGTCGTCGGCGATCGCGTCAAACTGCACGCCGACGCCGGACCAAGCCTCGCCGATCCGGTGGATCGCGGCGACATCGGGAACGAAGCCGGGATCGGCCGACAACAGCACGCAGCGCGTGGCGATGCCGTCGGCCGGCGCGTCGAGCGCCAGCGGGCCCGCCGCCGGGTCGACCGCGAGCGGCACCTTCGCCTCGCCCGTCGCGACGCGCTGCCACATCGCCGGCGCAGCCGCGGGCACCCACCAGGCGACCGGCGGCTGGCCGCGCTGATACAGCACGAGCCTGGCGGACTTGGGCGTCGTCTCGGCCTTGATCCAGAGCGTGTAGCGGTGCGACCCCGCGCCCGTCAGCGGCAGGGGCGCGGCGGTCTGGCCGCCCGCCTCCGGCGCGAAGCCCAGGCAGTGGCGCGGCGAGGCCGGATCGGCGGCGCAGAACGGCCGCAGGGCCTCGCCCGATGCGCGGTCGGCGGGCGCGTCGAAAGCCTGCCCGCAATCGCTGCGGCTCCAGGCGAGCGCGCCGGTTGGCAAGACCGCGGATAGCCCCGCGAGGCCCAGCAGCAGGGCGGCCCGAGTGCCCGACCGCCCGACCAGGCGCGACCACCAGGATTGCTTGGGCGGCGGCAGCAGGGCTTCGCCGATCAGCCGCTGGTGCTCGGCCTCCAGGGTCTCGAGCCGCGCCTCCGCGCTGGCCTCGGGCGCATGCCAGGACTTCTCCCAGAAATGCACCGCCAGGGTCTCGGGCGCGACGGCGGCGAGCCGGAACGGCTCGCGCCAGGAGTGGGGATAGAAGACCGGCCGCGGCTCGACCCGCAGGCCCCGGACGTCGACGCCGCGCGGGTCGTAGCGGTCGAGGCCCTGCTCGACCAGCATCCGCGTCAAGAGCCGCGGGGCGGAATGGTTGGCCGGCTCGCTGCCGTCGAACTCGGCCAGGAGCCGCGTGCGCATCTGGTCGATGAACCAGTGCCCCGGCTCGGCGCCGAACACCGCGTTGTTGACCCAGTCCTGTTCCCGGTCCTCTGCCTGGAAGCCGAAGAAGCAGCGATGCGCCAGCAGCGGCGCCAGCGGGCGCACCAGCATAACGTCGACGTCAAGATAGATGCCGCCATGCTCCGCGATCTTCTGCAGGCGCAGGTAGTTCGACGCATTGGCCCAGTTGCCCAGGCGGCGGCAGGCATCCAGGTAGGGGCCGTCGAAGGACAGGTTCGCGTCGGTCCAGGCGCGCAGCTCGAAGTCCGGGTTGGTGCGCTTCCAGGTCGCGATGTTGACCCGGAACTTCTCCGGCAACGGCCGGCCGCCGACCCAGATATAGTGCAGAATGCGCGGGATCATGGGATCCTCCCGCCCGCGCCGACGGGCGGGAGGTTACTCCGCCGCCGCCACGGACTGCCGTGCCGGGCGCGGCGCGGGCGCCATCGGCGCCTTCAGCTCGCCCGGTGCCGGCGCATAGTAGTCCTCCAGCTTCCAGCGGTACACATTGGCCCGCTTCTGGCCTTCGGCCTGCTGCACGTCGGACGACGCGATATCGCTTTCCGTCGTGTCCTGGATGATCAGGTTCGGCAGGATCGTGAAGCACTTCTCCGCGAAGCTGCGCTTGACCTTGCACAACGCGCCGACATCAAGCGGCAGGTCGAAGCGCATCGCCTCGTGCAGCAGCGCGGGAATTACGCTGCGGTGGATGCCGGTGGCGTGCGACCCGACGCTGGAGCCGTTGCAGCGGTATAGATGCTGCGAGTGCTTGGCGATCCAATCCTCGCCCCAATCGTATTGCAGCGCGCCGAGCTGCACGATCTTCCAATCCTTCGGCAGCTCGCGCATTGCCGCGTCGAACAGCACCGGGAAATTCTTGTGGAACAGCGGATCGTCGTCGAGGATCAGGATCGACTCGTGCCCGGCGGCAATCGCGTCCTGCAGGATCGCAATGTAGGACTTGAGGTAGCCCCAGGCGCCGGCCGAACGGATCGCCTTGGCCTTCAGCTTCTGCTCGACGAATGCCGTGCGAGCGACCGGGCTGTCGTATCCCTGGTAGAAGTCCTTGGACTTCGTCAGCCTGCGCGCGCCTTCGGGGAAATCGACCAGCTTCTGCTTCGCGTAGGCCTGGAACTCGTCGATATGCGGCTTAGCGCTGCCATCGACCGCCGGCACGCGCGTATACTGTATCCCCAACTTCCTCGCCTGACGGTCGACCAGGGCCAACCGGTCCGGCCGGCGGTCCAAGTTCATCACGTAGACCTTGCTGAAGGCCTGGTTTACCGTCAGCAGCTTGCGCTTGACGATGGCCGGGCCGCTGGCGGCGGCGGCCGGCGCCGGCTTCGACGAGGCCGTCACTGGCACCGCCGCAGTCGGATTGCCGCTGGCCACCTGCTTCGACGGCTCGGGCACGAAGATGCGGCTTTCATCGCGCATCACGCGGTCGCGCCGCTCCAGCTCGGCCGGATCCTTGGTCTTCTTGTAGGCGTCGCCCCAGGGCAGGCTGCAGCGATAGGTCGGCTTGTTCGCCTGCAGCTCGATATACTGGTTGCTGTCGCGCGCATCGTAGAAATGCGTCGGGTCGTTGAACCCGGCGCGGGCCGCGCGCACCGAATAGTCGATATGCCACTGGCCGCGGATCGGGAAGTTCGCCTCGTCGCAGTAGCCGACCTTCTGAATCATCTCCGGCGAGAAGGTGAACAGGCAGCCGTCGCACTCCCATACGCCGACAATTGTCTCGCACTTGCCGGACGCGTCGATATGCGGCGGCGGCGGCGCCCAGTTAGGGTTGGTGCGGCGCTTCAGGCCGGTGAAGTGCTGCCAGTTGCGGTGGCAGAGATGCGGGTAACCGCTGGCGAATGCCGCCTCGATATAGAGCGTGTCCCAACCTCGCTTCTTGAACAGAATATCGTCGTCGATCTTGAACGCAAAATCGAAGCCGATCTTCTGGCACAGGTCGAAGATCGTGTTCGTCTGCCCGCAGGCGTAGCGGCTCTTGTTGCGGATGATATGGACCTCGTGCGGCAGCACGAGCTGGTCCAGATAGGCCAGCGTGCCGTCGGTCGATCCGTCGTCGGCCACGATCAGCACCCAGTCGTATTTGGTCGACCGCGTCTTCTCGAACGACTCGATGCAGTCCTTCAGGTAGTCGACGCGGTTCCAGGTCGTGATCGACATCACGATCTTCTTGCGCCGCTCGCCGTTGACGACGGTGGGCTTCATCGTGATCGGCCAGTTCTTGCGCGCGATCGCCGTCTGCAGCACGCCGGTGTCGAAGTCGTTTCCCTGCTTGCGGTGCGAGGCGTCGTAGATCGTCGGCACGCCGCCCGGGACCCTGTTCTCGATCACCCAGTTGCGCGGGCGCGCGATGCAGATCGCCGGCACGCCCTGCTCCTGCGCCTTCTCCGCGAGCCACATGTCGGCCATGTTGCGGAACTGGAAGTCGCGGCGCTTGAGCTGCAGCGTACGGCGGTCATAGAGCATCACGCCGGTGCCCAGCACATGGACCTGGCAGTCCTCGCTGTTGGCATGGACGAAGCGGCGGACGTGGCGCGACTTCTCGTCGTGATAGGCCGCCAGCGGCTGCTTCAGGAGCGCGCCGTGCAGTCCGACCACCGCCTTGTTGCCGTAGCGCTTCAGCGCCGCGACCATCTCGGGCACGTAGTCGACGGGATAGATCAGGTCGTCGTCGCAGACCAGGTTCAGGTTGAAGTCGGCATTCTCGACCCAGAAGAACTTGCCGGCGTCGCCGTCGTCGCCGAACTGCTGCGAGCGCACGATCTCGACGCGGGGCAGCTTCAGCGCCGACGGGACCTCGGCGTACTGGTTCAGGTACAGGCGGATCTTGTCGACGAACGGGTACAGGCTGTGCACCGCGTCCACAACCATGGCCTCGCGCCCCTTCACCGAGGCCATGTTGGCGACAATTTTCTCCTCGCCCAGGGTCTCGTCGCGCGCGGGCGCGTAGAGGTCGGCGCGGCCGAGCAGCTCCAGCTTGGTCGACTCGATTCGGCACTGGTCGCCGACCTTCGGCTGCTCCACCAGCACGCGCAAGATCAGCCGCTTGGTGCGGGCGGAGGTCATGAACCGCTGCGCGGAACGCCCCGCCTCCACCTTCACATAGCGGGTCGGGGTCAGGTTGAGTTCGAGGTCGGGATCGTAGGCGGCGATGAAGACCTTCTTGTGCTCGGTCTTGAAATGCCCGGAAACAGTGAACTCGTAGAACGAGTTCGGCTCGACCGCGACGGCCGCGCGCTCGATGCCCGGCGTCGAGCGATCCTGCTGGATGTCGAACAGGCCGAGATTGCCGAGCTTCACGCCCTGGTGGTGGCGCCAGTCGCCCCAGCCCTTCACGAACTGGTCCTCGATCATCTGGCCGCGCGGCGGCTCGATCCGGGCGAGCTTGGCCTTGGCCGGCGCGGCGGCCGGACGGCTGTCGGCGATCGTGTTGACGTCGAGCGCGATAAGCGCCTGTACGCTGGCGGCGACGCCGACCGTGACCTTCTGCAGCTCGGCGAGCTGGGCCGCCATCTGGTCGATCTTCTGGCCCATGTCTTCGGCCGCCTGCTGCTGCGCGCTGCGCAGCTCGACGACATGGCGGCAAAGCTGGTCCATCGTGGTCTCGCGCGCGGCGTCGTCGCTGGCGTCCGCCGGCAGGTCGGCCGGCACGTCGTCGCCCTCGGTGAGTTCGGGCAGCGACTTGATCTCGCGGTCGTCGCGGAAGAGCGAGAACTCGACATCCACCATGTCGAGCCGCAGCCCCGCGGTAATGTCGGCGCGCCAGTCGAGCTCGGCGAGCGAGACACCATTCATCGAGATGCGCAGGCGACGTGGGCCACGCAGCTCGATGTCCAGGTTGAAGGGCAGGCCGAGCGGGAAGTCGATCCCGTCGACGCGAATCTCCTCGCCCCAGTTGCCGCGCAGGTTTTCGTTGATCGCGAGCTGGCGCGCCGAGACTCGGAAGGCGAGATGCAGCGGCTGGCGCTCGTCTGCATCGACGAAGTTCAGCGTGAAAACGCCGTACTGGGGGCACACGCCGCGCAAATGCAGCACCTGCGGCGTCTTCATCAGATCGCGAAAAATGTAGGAATTGATCATCGCCCCTCTCCGAAATCTTCTGACCGAGAGGTAACCGAGAAGGCTTAATCGTCCGTTTATTCTTGCACCGCGGCAGCGGATTTTTCGCGGTGCAGCGTCATTTAATGCCCAATTTGCAAGGACTTCTTGCATTCTCGCGTTCGCATTTTAGACAAGTGGCGAAATTTCGGCATGCTTCGCGCGTTTACGATAATTGCCGGCGGTGTTGTTCGCGTGCGCTGCAGTTCCGGCGGAGGCCGCGCGGTCGCCTCTCACGTCGACGAGCTGTCCGCTGTGCTGTTTGCCCCGGCAACACGAGCGCCGCCGGCGCATCCGCTGTAGCGGCGGGCTTCGGGCGTAAGCGGTGTTTTGATTGGCCTGAGACACGAACGCCGCCGGACCTTTTGGATCTGGCGGCGTCGGGATGGTGTCTTTGGTTGCGGGGCCAGGATTTGAACCTGGGACCTTCAGGTTATGAGACACATATTGCCATTTTCCTAGGTGACTGAATTTACTTCAGATTACGGCCCTAGATATCTACACTACGGATTACAGGCGATAAACGACGACAGTCTGCGCCGAGCATCGCCACCCGACGACAGAACTTGCCATTGAACGTGTTGATACAGTGTTGATAGGGAAGGCTTTATGGCTGAAAGACTGAGTGACGTTTTCGCCCGCAAATGCCTGCCGCCTTCGCGTGGGTTGCTGATTCACTGGGATACTGAGGTTAAAGGATTTGGCCTGCGGTTGACCCCGGGCGGGTCCAAAAGCTTCGTCGTTGATTACCGCGCCGAAGGCCGCCAGCGGCGTATGACCATTGGCGCATATCCCGACTGGACCGTGGCGGCGGCCCGGGAGGCGGCAAAGGCCATGAAGCGGGAAGTCGACCAGGGGATGGACCCCATGGGCGATCGCCAGGCCCTCCGGACGGCGCCCAGCCTGCAAGACCTGTGGGATCGGTATCAACTGGAATTTCTCCCCCAGAAGTCCCCTCGGTCGCAGGTCGACGAGCGAATCATGTGGTCGAAGATCATCCTGCCCCGCTTCGCTCGAACCAAGCTGATCTCAATCACCACGGATGAGATCGACGCCCTGCATCGGGACGTTACCGCAATCCGCGGCACGCCTGTCCGTGCTAACCGCACGATCGAAGTCCTACGCCGCGCCTTCAACCTTGCAATTCGCTGGAAGTGGATTTCGGCCAACCCGGCCGTGGGCGTGCGGAGGAACCCGGAGGAGAAGCGTCATCGGTACCTTAACAAGATCGAGATTGCGGCCCTCGTAGCGGCCTTGAATGCGCATAGCGAACCAATGTCCGCAAATGCAATCAAACTTCTGATGCTCACCGGTGCTCGACGTGGCGAGGTGCTAGGCGCCACCTGGGCCATGTTCGATCTCGATGAAGGTGTATGGGTGAAGCCCAGTGCACATACCAAGCAGCGAAAAATGCATCGCGTTCCCTTAAGTGCACCTGCGATTCGATTGCTCCAGGCGATCAAGCGTTCCGCTATGCAACAGGCGACAGACACTTGCATGACCGTTAGCCCGTTCGTGTTTCCCAACGCCAAAGGCGGCTCTCTTGTCGAGATCAAACGGTCGTGGGTAGCTGTTTGCCGAAAGGCGGGTTTGTGCGAGCAGGTCGAGAAACGCGGACGTGACGGAAAGCCAATGAAAGACAAAGCGGGAAAAATTCTGATGGTGTGGCGGCCGACGGTTCGAATGCATGATCTGCGGCATTCGTTCGCGTCGATCCTCGTCTCGGCAGGAGCATCCCTGCCTCTCATCGGCCAACTGTTGGGTCACACTCAACCGCAAACGACGGCCCGCTATGCGCATTTGTATGACGAGACAATGCGCAATGCTGCGGAGGCAGTTGCGACGATTGTGTCGCCGGATGGTCCTGTGACCCCAGCGAAGAAACTCGGCTGATATGCCAAGGGTAAACTTCGGTGACTTGACTGCGCCGGGCGCTACCTATCGCGCACTCGTCATCGTTAGCGCGCTGCTGAGGTGGCCCAACGATGCACCCGCGCGAGATGAATTCTTGGCGACCGTAATGGCACAGAACCTCGCAACGTTGAAGCGTTCCGCTAGCGATCTGCCCGACCCCGCGAAGGCATCTGATTGGGTCGAGACCATCAAGGCGCTCGAAGAGATCGAAGCATGGCACCACACCAAATTTCTAATGGGAAATTGGTTCGAAGAAAGTGGGAGCTATGGCGCCGTCGCCGCCGCCCCTGGGCTTGCCGCCTTTGACGCGCAATGTGCTCGAGATCGGAAGCGATGGTTTTCTGCTGGCGCAACCCTCGGTCTGCTTCGTCGATTGGCGATGCATCACGCCAATCTACGAGGAGGCGCCAGCGTCAACAAAGCGATCTATATTATCACGCGTCTCCAACCACCGTTCGCCCTGCACAATGATCGTGACCTGCGCGCGGCGTGGTCGAGCTGCAAAACCGTGCTGCACTTCTGCGCCGCTCTATTCGACACGTTTATGATTGCCTGCGAAGCAGGAGGCACTCCCGACGTGATCGGCGCAGAGGTGGACCGAATGCTGCGTGAAGAGTTCCTGGAATTTCTTGCCCTCGCGGATTCCTATCAGGAGTTTGCCCTCACATACTCTTCAGCCCGCGCTAAATCCGCGCCAATTCTCCTGGAGGATGCCTGGCTGCTTCCGAGCCGCAAGCAATGGCCGCGGACGGTTCGTGAATGGGTGCCCCTGCCCCAGGAAGCCCTCGACATCGCCAACGAATACCGGGCGCCCGGCCCCATGGTCTGACTAGTGGGGGCTAACGGCCCACTAGTGAGCGCCTCATCCCCAGCAATGTTCTGCTGATCCTGAATAGACCACCTTTGGCGCCAGACGACGCGTTGTGTCGCGTCCTGGACGGAGCCAAAAGATGGATACTCCTCAGAATTCCTCGGTATTGCAGGGATTTATCAGCGAGGCCGAGTATGCCGCAGAGCGCGGTGTCAGCCTGCGAACCTGCCAGCGCAACCGTCAGTTGCGCCAGGCGCCCCCCTACATCGTGGTCGGCCGCCAGGTCCTTTACCGCGTCGAAGCGATTCGCGAGTGGCTTGTTGCGCGGGAGCGGCACGAGGACCGCTCGGCGGGGCGCCGCACGACCCGCCAGGTCGGTCGGGCCTAGGTGGTAATACCAATCAGATGCGCATGCATCCACACCTTCCCCGGACCTGGAATCCAACACCTTGACCACGTCAGGCGAGGAGCAGGTCCGTCGTCTTTTTGCTGCTGCAACGAGCGCACCGATGGATGATCGCGCGCTGTCGATCGGCTCCGACGTCGAAATCGCCAACTGCATGCTCGAATCTCTCACGATGGAATTCGGCCAGATCGTGCATGCCGAAGGCGAGTTCTGGCGCTTCAGCAAAACGAACTGGGAGAAGATTAGCCAGTCCGACCTCCGCATCCTGGTCCACAAGTTCGACGGCAAGAAATACTTCTTCAATGGAGGCAAGCAGGGGATCGTCAAGCTTAGCCGGAGTCGAATCGACTCGATCCTGCATGAAGCCGCCGCCATCTCCGCCGCCATGGGGTTCTTCGACTCACCGGAGATTGGAATCAACTGCACCTCCGGCTTCATCAAGTTCTACGACGACGGCACCCCCGTCTTGTGGCCTCATAAGCCCGAGCACCGGCAGCGTCATGTTCTCGCCGGCCGATGGAGCGCTCTGGCCTCCCCCACCCCGCCCACCACATCCCTACTCGCGCGCTTGCTCGGTGGGGTGTTTCAAGGCGACGAAGATGCCGGGCAAAAAGGGGCGTTTATTGCTGAAGTCTGCGCTTCGGCGGCACTGGGCTACGCGTGCAGATTGCCGCAGCCACGCGCCGTGATCCTGCATGGGGCAACCGCCGAGAACGGCAAGAGCCAGATCTTGGAACTGGCTCGCGGCCTTTTGCCTGCAAGCACAGTATGCTCTATTCCCGCCGGAAAGCTCGAAGACGACCGCCACGTCATTGGCCTCGCCGGCAAGCTGCTTAATGCTGCGGATGAGCTCAATGTTGAAGCCATGGCCGCGGACAAGTTCAAGACCATCGTGACCGGCGACCCCGTCGACGGTCGGGATGTATACAAATCCCGCGTGGAGTTTCGCCCGACAGCGCAGCATATATTTGCGACCAATGTGCTCCCGAGCTTCAAAGGCGGAATCGATCGAGGTGTTCGCCGTCGGCTTGCCATTGTTGCCTTCAATCGCACCGTTCCTCCCGAGCGACGCATTGCGCGGATCGGCCGCCTGATCGCGGAAAAGGAAATGGACATCGTATTGGCATGGGCAGTAGGCGCCGCCTCTCGTCTCATCAAGAACAAAGGATTCACGATCCCGTTGTCCAGTAAGCAGGCGCTACACGATTGGATGCATAGTGTTGACCCCACGCTGGGCTGGATCGAAGCCCGCACAAGGCAGAGAACGAAAGACGACGTCCAGGAGCCACTTCGGGTCAACGCCGCTTTCAACGACTTCAAAATCTGGGCACCCGAAGAAGGCTTCCG
Organism: Rhodospirillales bacterium; assembly: GCA_016792605.1. Taxonomy (GTDB): domain Bacteria; phylum Pseudomonadota; class Alphaproteobacteria; order JAEULC01; family JAEULC01; genus JAEULC01. The sequence continues at coordinate 336 of JAEULC010000147.1, read as the reverse complement.
TCTTCACAACCTGCCCTCGATCGGCAACTTCGTTCAAAGAGTTAGAGCAAACGCGCCCTCGGCGGACTGGCGAAAGACAACCGGCAACCCCTGTTTTCATGGGATTCTATTGAAGTAAGATTTTTCGGTAGACGAAGACGCGTTTAGGGGATGCCCACGATTTGAGGGCATATAATCATGCGTTCCAATATTTCTTTAGAGCCGATCCAAGAAGTTTAGATTCACGGTCATTGCGTTGGCCTGTTGAGGCGCCGGAGCATGATGCGGATCATGGCGAGGCGGACGAAGGCGGCGACGGTGCGGGCGTAGCGCTCGAAGTCGCGCGCCAGGCGGCGA